>CACFEW010000004.1 GCA_902565385.1 uncultured Pelagibacteraceae bacterium
GAAACTCATACCGTTGAAACACATATTTACCGGTTGAGAAAGAAAATGAAAGAAATTTTTGGCGATGAAAATTTTATTTTCAACAATGATAATGGTTATTCAATCAATTGATATTACTAAATCCTTGCTCCAATTTTTTGAATAATTTTAGAGGATAACTCCGTTCCTTTAATCAAACAATCTTTTGCCTCAAAATTATTAATCACACCGTGCAAGTATCCTGCAGCAAACAAATCTCCAGCACCTGTTAAATCTCTTATCCTTAAATCAGACTGAGCTTTTATTTCTGATATTTCATTTTGGTTAATTGAAATAGCACCTTTTTCACCCCTTGTGATTACAATATTTTTTTTTGTTTCTTTTGAAAACGAAATAGCTTCATCAAACGTTTTAGCATTAATTAATGATAGAATTTCTTGTTCATTTGCAAAGATAATATCCAATTTATTCTTTACTAATTCTAAAAAATTTGATCTGTGTCTTTCTACACAAAATAAGTCTGATAAAGACATAGCAACTTTTTTTGAGTGTGTGATCGCTTTGTCAAAAGCTTTTTTAGGATCACCTTCATCCCATAGATAACCTTCCAAAAAAATCATTTCTGCATTTTTAATATCCTCTTCTTTAATATCTTTATCATTGATTTTTCCTGCTGTGCCAAGGAATGTGCACATTGTTCTTTCAGAGTCCGGTGTAATTAAAATTAAGCAAGATCCAGTTGGAATCTGCTCCTCTTTTTTTTCATATAAATATTTTACTTTCTCTTTATATAAACCTTCTTCGTATTTTTGGCCTAGTTCGTCATTGCTTACTTTTCCGATAAACCCAACATCATTTTTTAATTGAGAAAGACCAACAATTGAATTTGCAACAGAGCCACCCGAGATAGTTTCTTCAATTTTTAAAGATGAAAGTAACTTTTTAAATTCTACTTCATCAACTAACTTCATAGTGCTTTTTGTGAGTGAATGATTTATTAGAAATTCATCTGATACTTTACAAAGCACATCAACAATAGCATTTCCAATTCCTAAAATTTTCATTAAGGTTTTTTTGCAATAAATGGTTTTTTTCGATTAGGATAACAAGAAGTACAAATTTTACAACTTAATCCATAACAACTTCTAGCTTTACAATATTCCCTTCCATAATAGATTATTTGTAAATGTAATTTGTTCCAATATTTTTTAGGGAATAATCTTTTTAAATCATTTTCTGTTTGAACAACATTTTTTCCATTTGTTAACCCCCATCTCTGAGCCAACCTATGGATATGGGTATCTATAGCAAAAGCTGGATGACCAAATCCTTGTGACATTACCACGCTAGCAGTTTTATGACCTACACCTGGTAATTTTTCAAGTTCTTCAAAAGTTTTGGGCACTTTGCCATTATAGTCTTTCACCAGTATTCTTGATAAATTATAAATACTCTTTGCTTTAATCCTGAAAATACCGATTTTTTTAATTAATGTTTCTATTTTTTTTCTCCCTAATTTAATAAAGTGTTCTGGTTTATAATATTTTGGATAAATATTTTTAGTGACATTATTTACATTTACATCTGTGCACTGAGCAGAAAGAAGAACAGATATTAATAGAGTAAATACGTTTCGACTTTTGAGAGGGACTTCAATATTTGGATATGTTTTATTAAGTATTTTAAGTATTATTTTTGCTCTTTGAATTTCATTCATTATTTGAAATTCATTAAGTCTCTCATGGAATATAAACCAGGTTTTTTTTTCATTAACCAACCAGCAGCTGTAAGGGCACCCTCAGAATAAAGTGCTCTATCAAACGCTTCATGATTAAGTTTTATTATTTCTTTGCCACTAGAAAATAAAACCTCATGTTCACCAATAATTTTACCTTTTCTCACCGAATTAAAATTTATTTTTTTTCCGTAAGGAAACTTTTTTTTATTTAAATATTTCTTACCAATAATTCCATGGAAGTTTTTATTTTTTCCTGTTGCGATCCCTTGACCTAACATCAATGCAGTTCCTGAAGGATAATCCCTTTTAAACTTATGGTGAGCTTCGAAAACTTTACTTAGAAAATTATTACCTAAAGATTTTGATGCTATTTCAGTTAAATACATCAAAAGATTAATCCCAAGACTCATATTTCCGGCCTTAAGTATTGGAATTTTTCTAGAGATTTTTTTGATTATATTTTCCTCTCTTAAAGTAAAACCTGTGGTCCCAATTATCACTCTTTTTTTTTGTTTTACAGCAATCTTGAGAACCTCAAGTGTGCATTTCGGAATTGTGAAATCTATTATAACGTCACTTTTCTTAAAAGCTTCAGAACTATTTAATTTTGGTAAAATACCGAGAATTTTTTTTCTTTGTAACTTATTTTCTGTGAGACTGTTAATCTTAAATCTTTTATCTTTACTTGCAGATTTGATTAGTTGCTGTCCCATTCTACCCAGGCATCCTGTAATTGTTAAATTTATTTTTTTAGTTTTCATATTGAAAGAATTTTAAATCATTTTGGTAATATTCATTCATTTTTTTAATCATGTTCTCATCAAGATTTTTTTTCCAGTCGTTTTCTGGTCCTTGATAAAAAAATTTAATTTTTCTATTGTCTTTTAAAGAATATACGTTTTCACCAAACTTACCCGCATTTTCTATGTTTTGTAGACTTTTAAAGTTAGTAGTATCAATTGCATTATTGAGCTTTTTTTGATCAATTTTATTGTCAAATCTCATTAAGGTATTAACAAAAACTACTAGCTTTTCAAAAGTTTGAGTTGGATTTTTAACCATATCTTCATATCTAATTATTACTTTTCTTAAAGATTTGTTGTTTAACCAAGATCGATAATTAATCCTCCAGGAGTTAACAATATTTGTTTTTGCATAGTTTTTTAAATGAGGATAATCATCTAATACTTTATTTTCGTCTTGCATGAATTTCAATGCTTCATCATAATTTTCCAAATCATTGTGATTTTTAACTGAAGTGATTACATTTCTTGGATCTCTAATGATATAAATCACTCCCAAGGTATATTCGGGCTTTGTAAAATCATTTCCAAATGCAGTTATTAGAGAGTTATGAGTTTTTAAAAACTTTACTTTTTTGTGATCACAAATATCTTTTTGTGAGGTTTCCCAATGTTTATGAATTTCGCCCTGTTTTACCTCTTCTTTAAAAAATTGTTTATTTGGATAGTCTTCTATTAAGTTCAACTTGTTAATGTCAAATATTCCATTTTCACAAAAATAGTAAGCAGTGAGAAAGGATCTAACCCAAGTATTTCCACTTTTTGGATATGAAGCAATCCAGATAATCATATTTATTTATTAAACTAGGTATTAATTATTTCAACTTAAATATTTTATAATGAACTACAGTTGAATATCTTAACTTTTCCAAAAATCTTTTGCTTTTTGAAAAAATTTTTTGATACTTGGATTAGATTTATCGTTTTCTATTTCCCTAAATTTTTCTAAAAGATTTCTTTGTTCTTTGTTTAAATATACTGGAACTTCAGTTTTAATTTGTACATATAAATCTCCAAAATCTCCTCTACGCATAAAAGGCATGCCTTTTCCCTTAAGTCTAAATTGTTTACCATCTTGAGTTCCATCTGGTATCTTTATTTTTGCTTTTTTACCATCTATCGTTGGTATTTCTATTGTTGTACCAAGCGCCGCATCTGCTATTGAAATTGGAAACTCAAAGAATAAATTTACATCTGATCTTTTAAATAATTCATGAGATTTTACATTAATGAATAAATATAAATCACCACTTGCTCCACCTCTGGTCCCCGCCTCACCTTTTCCAGCAAGTCTAATTCTTGTACCATCATCAACCCCTTTTGGTATTGTGACAGATACTTTTTTTGAAGTTTGAGTATTTCCTTGTCCATTGCAGTCTGAGCAAGGATTGGTTATTTCTTCTCCACTCCCAGCACATTGTGGACATGTTTGTTGAACTGTAAAAAAACCTTGATTAGATCTTACTCTACCGTTTCCTCCACAGTAAGTACATCTATCAGGACTAGACCCAGGTTTAGATCCATTTCCTTTACATGTGTTACATTTTTCTGATGTCGAAAATTGTATATTTTGCTTCTTCCCTGTGAAAGCTTCTTCTAATGTAATTGATAAATCATATCTAAGATCTGAGCCTCTATTATTTGAATTTCTTCCTCTAGAGCTCCTTCTCCCACCTCCAAAATCGCCAAAAAAATCTTCAAATATGTCTGAAAAATCTGCGCCACTGAATCCACCAAAACCTCCAAATCCACCTTGCCCACCACCACCATTTTCAAAGGCAGCGTGACCAAAGTTGTCATAATTCTCTTTTTTTGATTTATCGGAAAGAATACCGTAAGCTTCACTTGCTTCTTTAAATTTTTCTTCAGCTCCCTTATCACCTGGATTTTTATCTGGATGATATTTTACAGCTAACTTTCTATATGCAGATTTTAATTCTTCGGGGGATGCGCTTTTGTTTACACCGAGGACGTCATAATAATCTCTTTTTGCCATTTGATACCCCGGACAGATAAATGTATGTTAAGCGCTCTTTTCTTTATTCTCGTCTTTTACTTCCTCAAAATCAGCATCAACAACATTATCCTCTTTTTTCCCTTTATCATCTTTACCATCATCTTTATTAGAATCTGGTTTTGTATTTTGTTGTGATTTATATATTGCTTCTCCAAGTTTCATTGAAGCTTGAACCAATGTCTCAGTTTTTTTCTTAATATCATCTGTATTTTCACCTTTGAGAGCCTCTTTTAATTGACTTGAAGCATCTTCAATAGCTTTTTTGTCGGCTTCAGATACTTTAGAACCGTGCTCTTTAAGATTTTTATCTGTAGAATGAATTAAGGTATCTGCTTGATTTCTTACATCTACAGACTCCCTTTTCTTTTTATCAGCTTCTTTATTGGCTTCAGCATCTTTTACCATTTTCTCAATCTCCTCGTCACTTAACCCACCAGAAGCTTGAATTTGAATTTTTTGTTCTTTACCAGTACCCTTATCTTTCGCTGAAACATTTACAATACCATTCGCATCAATATCAAATGTAACTTCAATTTGAGGGACACCTCTAGGCGCAGGTGCAATTCCAACAAGCTCGAAGTTTCCTAAAATTTTATTATCAGATGCCATCTCTCTTTCACCTTGCAGCACTCTAATGGAAACAGCAGGTTGATTATCTTCAGCAGTTGAGAATACTTGACTTTTTTTAGTAGGAATTGTTGTGTTTTTTTCAATTAATTTTGTAGAAACTCCACCTAAAGTCTCAATACCTAAAGAAAGAGGCGTCACATCTAATAATAATACATCCTTCACATCACCTTGAAGAACACCTGCTTGTATCGCAGCACCCATTGCTACAACTTCATCAGGGTTAACACTTTTATTAGGTTCTTTCCCAAAGAAATTTTTTACTTCTTCGATTACCTTAGGCATTCTAGTCATACCACCAACCATCACAACTTCATCGATTTCATTGGCAGTGATACCAGCATCTTTCAATGCAGTTTTACATGGTGGCATTGTTTTAGCTATAAGATCTTCAACTAGCGCCTCAAGTTTTGCTCTTGTAAGTTTTAAATTAATATGTTTTGGACCAGTTTTGTCAGCTGTAATAAATGGTAAATTAATATCAGTTTGTTCAGCTGAGGATAATTCAATCTTAGCTTTTTCAGCTGCTTCTTTTAATCTCTGAAGAGCAAGTTTATCTGATTTCAAATCTATTCCATTATCTTTTTTAAATTCCGCAATTAAATATTCAACTACAGAATTATCAAAATCTTCACCACCTAGGAATGTATCTCCGTTGGTTGATTTAACTTCAAAAACTCCATCACCGAGTTCAAGTATTGAAACATCAAATGTTCCACCACCCAAGTCATAAACTGCAATTTTCTTATTTTGTTTTTTATCTAAACCATATGCTAATGACGCAGCAGTAGGTTCATTTATAATTCTTAAAACTTCTAGACCTGCAATTTTTCCAGCATCTTTTGTTGCTTGTCTTTGAGCATCATTGAAGTATGCAGGAACAGTAATTACAGCTTTTGTAACAGCTTGGCCTAAATATTTTTCTGCTGTTTCTTTCATTTTTTGTAAAATAAAAGCTGAGATTTGAGAAGGAGAGTATTTTTCCCCTTTAGATTCTATCCAAGCATCTCCCTTTTCTGAATTGACAATTTTAAATGGAGCCGCTTCTATATCCTTTTTAACAGTTGGGTCATCAAAGTTTCTTCCAATAAGTCTTTTAACTGCAAAAATAGTGTTTTCGGGGTTGGTTACAGCTTGTCTTTTAGCTGGTTGACCTATCAATTTTTCTTTTTCATCGGTAAAGGCAACAACAGATGGTGTTGTTCTAGCACCCTCGGCATTTTCCAAAACTTTTGCTTGGCTTCCCTCCATTATAGCTACACAAGAGTTGGTTGTTCCTAAATCTATTCCAATAATTTTACTCATAATAATTAATTCTCCTCGTCATATATGTGTTATTTTTGATTCTACAAGCTGTTCCGATCATTATTTAGTCTCCGAATTCTCTTTAGTTTCCTCTGTTTTGGCTGCTTTTTCTTGGGTTTTCCTAGCTACACCAACCAATGAAGGCCTTAGTAATCGATCTTTGATTGTGAAACCTTTTTGAATTTCTTGAATTATAGTTCCTGGCTCTTTTGTATCATCTTCAATTTCCATCATTGCTTGATGAAAGTTTGGATCTAATTTTTTATTTAAACTATCAATTTGTTTAATATCATTTTTGTTAAATATGGATATTAAATCTTTATGAATTATATCAAAATGTTCCAAAGTTTTTTTAAGTGCTTCAGAGTCTTTCAACTTTTCATCACTTTCTAAAATATTTTTGGATCTTTCAAAATTATCTATAAGGCTAAGCGCTTCTTTAGCAAATGAAAAACCACCATATTCAAAAGCATCTTCCTTCTCCTTCTCAAATCTCCTTCTTTGATTTTCCATTTCAGCAAATGTTCTAGCTAGTTTATCTTCAAGCTCTGAGATCTTTTTTTCTGGTGTTAATTCTTTTTTGTTTTCTTCCTCTTTCTTATTATGATCATCTGTTTGATCCTGAAGCTTAGCGGATTGATTATTTTCTTCCTTAGCTAAATTTTCGTTTTTGATATTTTCTTTTTGCTCTTTTTCCATAGAGGCATATATGGTAAGAAATTTAAGAATTTCCAGATGTTAAAAAAAAAAATATCAAAAATATTAATTGGCACAAATAACAAAGGAAAACTTAGAGAAATTAAGGGTTTATTGCCAAAATCAATTAAGATTTTCTCTACATCAGATTTTAATCTCAAAAGCCCAGCAGAAAACGGACAAACGTTTAAGGAAAATTCAATCATCAAATCTAGGTATTTTTCAAAAAAATCTAATTTAGTTTGTATTGCTGATGATTCTGGTCTTGAAATAGATTGTTTGGATAAAAAACCTGGAATCTTTTCAGCCAGATGGGCAGGATCTAAGGGAGATTTTAACAAAGCCATTAAAAGAGTGTTTAGAGAGTTAGATAAAAAAGATAAGAACTGGAGAGCTAAAAAGATTAAAGCAAGATTCGTATGTGCGCTGTCAATTTGTTATTTAGATAAAATAATCGCAAGTGTTATAGGAAAAATTGAGGGCTCTATTTCAAACAAAATTAGGGGAAAAAATGGTTTTGGATATGATCCAATTTTTATTCCAAAAAAAAAGAAACAAACTTTTGGTGAAATGAAGTTTTCTAGTAAATGTAAAATCGACCATAGATCAATTGCGTTTAAAAAAATTAAAAAATTTCTTTAAGTTTACCGTTATTAATTTCATAAAAATTTAACTGGTGATTTATCTTATTATCTTTAATTTCAAAAACTCCTATTTTTCCTTTAAATGTATTTTGGGTTTTAAACGATTTATTTATTTCTAAAACTTCATTTTTCAGTGACAGATAATATATTAATCCAACTAAATCATAACTTAGTAATGATAGATAATTTGGTTTATAATTAAATTTTTTAAAAAATTTATTAGTAAACTCATCCAAATTTTGTTTGTTAATTGAAGGATAATAAATTGGTTGTAAATTTTGTTCTTTTAACAAACTTTCATCAAACCATTGATTTAAAGTAATTATATATTTATTTTTTGGTGATACATCAGCATACAGTAATGAAGTAATAACACTTTTTAAACTCTCATCAAAATCTGTAATAATAACAGAATCAAATTTTACATTTCCAAGGGTGTATTTTTTTTCAAGATTTTCTATAATTTTTTCCTTATTTGGATCATCAGAATTTTCAATTCGTGATATTTCATCTAATAGATTTTGTTTTCTTATTCCGTAATTTGTGATTTTTTCTATTTGTTTAGTTAATTTAGTAGGGTCAATATCATAGTTGTATTGTTTAAAAAATTTTATCTCTGACTCTTTAATTCCTTTTTTAATCTCTAGGTCATAATTTAAACTTGGAATTAAAAAAATTGTTTTTTTTATCTCACTCGTTTCCAAAAATTTTTTAATCGTATTCAATTGTGAAGATGAGTTAATGCCACTGCTTATGATATTTTTATGAAGATTTAAAGTTTTGTTAGTTAAAGATAAAAAAGTGATATTTTTTACTTTATCTAAATATAATAAGTTTTTATGAAAAACTGGTCCGATAACCAATGATATTCCCATTTTATCAAATTCCAGAGCTGAACGTAAAGTTATATCGGGATCTGACCTGGTGTCTTTAGGATATATTTCAATGTTATTATCTTTTATGTCAATCAAGGCCATCCTAATAGAATTAAGTATTTGTTTTCCTAAAGATGCATCTTCTCCCGATAGTGGAGCTAATACTCCAATTTTAATTTTTGATTCCTCAGAGTAGGAAATGGATGTTTCAAATAATAAAACGAAAAATATAGAAAAGAGAATTTTTAAAAATTTATTCATTTAATGATTTATATAATTTTAGTATTGTATAATTATGGCTGTAAACCCTAAATCTCAAAATAAAGAAATTAAAAAAGGACTATATATAATACCCACTCCAATTGGAAATTTAGGAGATATTACTTACCGAGCAATAGAAATTTTTAAAAAATCTGATTTTATCCTATGTGAGGATACCCGAATTTCTAGAAAATTGATGGAAAAATTTGATGTTAAATCAAAATTATTATCCAATCACAAATTTAATGAGAAGAAAAATTTATCTTCTATTATAAATCATTTGAGAAACAATAAAATTATATCTCTTATATCAGATGCTGGCACCCCTGGCATATCAGATCCTGGAGCCGTTTTAGTAAGAGAATGTGTTAAAGAAAAAATAAATATTTTTCCATTACCAGGGCCTTCTGCAGTTAGTACCGCTGTATCAATTAGTGGTTTTTCTGAAAAATATTTTTTTTACGGTTTTTTTCCGTCAAAATTAAAGGATATTAAAAATGATTTAAAATTACTTTCCCAGCTTGATGCTAGCATTGTTTTTTTTATTTCATCAAAAAAAATGAATAAAACTATTCCATTCCTTAAAGAAAGTTTTTCTGATAGAGAAATTTTGATTTGTAGAGAAATGACAAAAATCTATGAGGAATATTTGAGATATAAAGTTGACGAATTAAAAACTTTAGATGAAAATTTAAAAGGTGAATTAACTCTTGTAATATCTGAAAAAAAAGGAATAAAAAAAAGTTCTCTTTTATTGAGTGAATCAGATAAGAATAATATTAGGAAGATGATAAAAAAATTAAGTATTAAAGAAATTGTAAATTTAATTTCTCAAAATAATTCTGTACCTAAAAAAAAAATATATAATTTTTGTTTGAAGATAAAAAATGAAGTTTAAAGTTTTAACACTAATATTCATAACATTATTTTTATCAGGATGTGTTGGTGTATCCTCAAAGGGAATTTTTGGAACAGGAGTGTCAGTCGCTTTAGATCCTAGGTCTTTAGGAACACAGATTGATGATTCTATAATGCAAAAAAATTTATCAGCGAGAATATTATTACAAGATAAAAAGTATTTTTTATCTATCAAATCAAAAGTCCTTGATGGAAGAATATTCTTAACTGGTAAAGTTGATGACCCTGAAGAAAAACTTCAAATAACAAAATTGGCCTGGGAAACGGAAGGGGCCAGATCAGTAAGAAACGATATTAAGATTAAAGAGAAATTTAACTTCAAACAATCTGCAAAAGATGTTTTAATTACTTCTCAATTAAGGACGGCTTTAATTTTAAATAGAGAAATAAAAGCAACTAATTATCAGATAGATACCTATAAAAAGAAAATTTATGTTTATGGTATAGCTTTAACACTAGATGAAAAAGAATTAGTAGTAAATGAGGCTAAAGGAATCTTAGATGTCGAAGACGTAATAGCAAGTATTTTAATTGTTGATGATTTAAGAATTCAAAAAAATTAATCTTTTTTATAATCAATTACATCAGATGAATAAGCTGCAATTGATGCTAGATTAATTATTTCTGATGTAGAGGTTCTTAGAGGAGCAATTTCTATTGGAAGACCTAAACCAATTAATAATGGTCCAATAACTTTTGCTCTACTCATTGATTTTATCATTTTGTATGAAATAGCCGCACTGTGCTGGCTAGGCATTATCAGCACATTTGAATTTCCTACAATTTCTGAAAAAGGGTAAAGCTCTTTATATAATTCTTCTAAAGCAACATCTGGCTGCATTTCTCCATCAAATTTAAAATCAACTTTTTCCCTCTTAAGGATTTCAACTGCATCGCTTAGTCTTTTAGTTCTATCAGTAGCTGGTTCTCCAAAAGTGGAATGAGATAAGAAAGCGACTTTAGGATCAAACCCGAATAATCTAACTACTCTGGCTGCTGACTTTGCCATTTCTGCTAGTTGGTTTGCATTAGGGTATTCAATGACAGAGGTATCACATATAAAAATTGTTTTTCCTCTATTCACTATTAAATTTAGGCCAAACATTATTTCTCCAGCTCTGGGATCTACAACTTGAGTAATTTTTTCTAGTGATGAGGAATATCTTCTGGTATTTCCAGTCACCATCGCATCAGCATCCTCACACGCTACCATACAAGATGCCCAAATAACCCTATCATTTCTGATTAAACGATCACAGTCTCGCTCTAACATGCCTTTATTTCTTTGAAGTTTGCCAAAAAGATATTTTACATACTTTTCTCTTTTTTTGGCATCTTTTGAATTAGTAATTTCTATATCAAAATTTTCACTGTAACCTATTTTCTTTAATTGACTCTTAATTAAATCTTCTTTTCCAACTAAGATTGGTATACCTAAATTGGAGTTTTTAAATGCTATTGCTGCTTTAAGCATGTTTTCATCCTCACCATCTGCAAAAATTACTTTTTTGGGTTTTTTCTTTATATAGTTATTTATACCCTGCATGATCGTAACTGTTGGATCTAATCTTTGTCTTAACTGATCTTTATAATTATCAAAATCTTTTATATCTATTCTTGCAACACCAGAGTCTATTGCTGCTTTAGCTACTGCAGAAGGAATTACACTTATAAGTCTTGGATCAAATGTTGAGGGAATTATATAATCTTTCCCATAATGTGGTCTCTCACCTCCCATTGCAGCAACAACTTCATCAGGAACTTCCTCTTTAGCCAGGTTTGCAATTGCGTGAGCAGCAGCAATTTTCATTTCCTCATTTATTGTTTTAGATCTTACATCTAACGCGCCTCTAAATATATATGGAAAACCAATTAGATTATTTACCTGGTTTGGATAGTCTGATCTTCCAGTAGCCATAATTGCATCACTTCTTACTTCAGCAACTTCCTCAGGCTTAATTTCTGGATCGGGATTTGCGCATGCAAATATAATGGGATTCTTAGACATTTTTTTTACCATATCTTTTGTCAAAGCCCCTTTTGCCGATAAACCCAAAAATACGTCAGCATTACTGATTGCATCTGATAAAGTTCGATGTTTAGTTTCAACAGCGTGCGCTGATTTCCACTGGTTTAAATTTTCTCTTCCAATATAGATTACTCCTGTTCTGTCAACCATTGTAATGTTTTTTTGCGGAACACCACTTTTCTTGAATAAATTTGCACAAGCCATCGCTGATGCACCTGCGCCGTTAACAACTATTTTTACTTCGCCAATTTTTTTTTTTGTAATGTCCAGTGCGTTGATTAATGCAGCCGTAGTAATGATTGCCGTGCCGTGTTGATCATCATGAAAGACAGGAATATCTAAAATTTCTTTAAGTTTTTCTTCGATAATAAAACAATCTGGAGCAGCAATATCCTCAAGATTAATACCTCCAAAACTTGGAGCAAAATTTTTAACACTATTAATTATTTCATTGTGATCTTGTGAATCAATTTCAAGATCAATCGAGTCAATATCAGCAAACCTTTTAAATAATACCGCTTTTCCTTCCATAACAGGTTTTGAGGCTAAAGCTCCTAAGTTACCCATACCTAAAATTGCAGAACCATTACTAATTACCGCCACAAGATTTCCTTTACTTGTATAGTCAAATGCAGTTTCTGGATTTTCACTTATGGCTTTTACTGGTGCTGCCACACCTGGCGAATAAGCTAACGCGAGATCTCTTTTTGTAGTCATATTCTTTGAGGATGAGATTTCGATCTTACCTGGTTTATTATGACGATGATAATCTAAAGCTTCTTTATCTGTGTAATGATCAATTTTTGTTTTTTTCATTTAGCTTAATTAGGTGTACAAATGAGGTAAATTTAAGACTAATATGATTTATGAATTTAGTTAAGTCAACAGGGACTTTTGGTTTCTATACTATTATTAGCAGATTACTTGGATATTTGAGAGATGTTTTGATAGCAATTTTTCTTGGAACAAGTTTTTTGGCTGATGCTTTTTTTGTAGCATTTAGAATACCAAATACTTTTAGAAGACTTTTTGCTGAGGGAACTTTTAACTCAGCTTTTGTACCAAGCTACACTTCTGAATTAGTTAAAAATAAATCTAGATCAAATAAATTTGCTAATGATGTTTTTAATTTATTATTTTTAGCTTTATTTTTTTTAGTTCTCATAATTGAAATTTTTATGCCAATTTTTGTGGGACTGATAGCACCAGGTTTTGTTGAAGATACTAAAAAATTTGAATTAGCAACTAGTTTAACAAGAATTACTTTCCCCTTTTTAATGTTTGTAAGTTTATCTTCTTTTTTTGGTGCAATTTTAAATTCACATAATAAATTTGCAGCTGCTTCAGCGGCGCCTATTATTTTAAATATAGTTTTAATTACTATTTTATTTTTTGGAAGATATTTAGGTGATGAATTAATTTTCTATCTTTCATACGGGATATCTTTTGCAGGATTACTTCAATTAATTTTTTTACATAGATTTGTAAAAAAATATTATGCCTTAGATTTTGATTTTAAATTTAAAATTACCAAAAAAGTAAAATTTTTTTTTAAAAAATTATTACCAAGTATTTTTTCCTCAGGTGTTACTCAAATAAATATTTTGGTTGGAACAATTATAGCTTCATTCCAGGCAAGTGCTGTATCATACCTATATTATGCAGATAGAATATACCAAATTAATTTAGCATTAGCTGGTATAGCTATTGGCGTTGTTGTCCTGCCCCAACTCTCAAAACATGTTCAACAAAAAAAAAAGAGGAAAATATCCTTAATTCAAAATAAAGCTTTAGAGTTAAGTATGTTTTTAAGCATACCTGCGTCAGTAGCTTTAATCATAGGATCTGAACAAATTATCTCAGCTCTATTTGGATATGGTTCTTTTACAGAAAACTCAGTTTTTAATTCTTCTAATGCTCTTTATTATTTTGGTTTAGGACTTCCAGCATTTGCATTAATAAAAGTTTTTTCGACATTCTTTTTTGCAAATCATGATACTAAAACTCCATTTTATATTTCATTAGTTTCTGTTTTGCTTAATATTTTGATAAGTGTTTACTTTTTCAAAGATATTGGTTTTATAATCATTCCTATAGCCACAACTATATCCTCATGGTTTAACTCATTAATATTATTTATTTATTTAAAAAATAATAACATATTTGAATTTAATGAAATTTTTTTTAAACAATTTGTTAAGATAATTTTTGCATCAATTATGATGGGCATTTTCTTTCAATACCTGATCTTGTTGTTTGAAAATCAGTTAAGTTATACTTATTTCTTTAAGTCTGCTTATTTATTATTATGCGTTTTATTCACAATAATTTTTTATTTTACATTGTCATATTTTATCAAAGCTTTTAATTATCAAGATATTAAATTAAAGTATTAGAATATGAAAAAAAAAATTTTCTCTGGAGTTCAACCTACAGGAAATCTTCATTTAGGAAATTATTTAGGAGCCATAAAAAATTTTGTTGATTTAAACAACGAGACTCAAAATGAATGTATCTTTTGTGTAGTTGATCTTCATGCAATAACGGTAAGCCAGAATCCAAAAGATTTAAAATCAAATATACATGAGACAGTAGCTACATTTGTTGCAAGTGGAATAAATCCTAAAAAAAGTATAATTTTTAATCAATCTCAAGTGAGTGCTCACTCAGAGGCAGCGTGGATTTTGAGCTGTGTTGCTAGAATGGGATGGCTAAATAGGATGACTCAATTTAAGGAAAAAGCTGGCAAGGATAAAGAAAAAGCAAGCATCGGTCTTTATTCTTATCCTGTTTTAATGGCAGCTGACATTTTATTATATGACTCAACTCATGTACCAGTTGGAGATGACCAAAAACAACATTTGGAGTTATGTCGTGATATAGCTCAAAAATTTAACAACGATTATAAAATCGAAAATTTTTTTATAACCCCCGAACCTTTAATTAAAAAAGAATTTTCTAGGATTATGAGTTTAAAGGATGGTCTTAAAAAGATGAGTAAATCAGAGGTATCTGACTTGAGTAGAATTAATTTAACTGATGATAAAGATCAAATAATAAATAAGATTAAAAAAGCAAAAACTGATACTTTGCCTTTACCTAGCAAAATTGAAGAGTTAGAAAAAAGACCTGAGGCTAAAAATTTAATCGGTATTTATTCAAGTTTGATGAATAATACAATTCAAAAATCGATTGATGAATTTGCTGGAAAAAATTTTTCAGAATTTAAAGAAAAATTATCAGATGTAGTTGTTAATGAAATCAATCCAATTTCATTAAAAATTAAAGAGCTATTAGATGATAAAGTTTTTTTAGAAAAAATACTTAAAGAGGGATACGAGAAAGCTAATGAAATTGCCTCAAAAAAAATAAAAAAAATTCACGAAATCGTAGGTTTTTGAATATATTTTCATAAAGCGGTACCATTTTTAAAAATATTGCTTATATATAATTTATGTTCGTTCAGACTGAGATTACACCAAATCCTAATTCCTTAAAATTTATACCAGGCAAGGTTGTTTCGAACGTAGGATCATTTGAAGTAACCAAAAATGACAACGTAAATAACGAGCTAATTAGAAATATTCTTTCAGTAAATGGTGTTGAGGGAATTTTTTTAAGTAAAGATTTTATTTCAGTCAATAAAAATGATGAAAATTCTTGGGACGAAATCAAGTATATTGTGATCTCTCATATAAATGAATTTTATGCATCAGGAAAAGAATTTGTCATTAATAAAGATCTAAATAAGCAAACGGAGAGCTTTGATGAAATTGAGAAACGAATAATTCAATTACTTGAGGACAAAATTCGTCCAGCAATAGCGAGAGATGGGGGAAACATTAAATTTAAAGAATTTAAAGATGGAGTTGTTAAAGTTCAATTACAAGGAAGCTGTTCAGGCTGTCCTAGTTCTACAATGACTTTAAAGCAAGGTGTTCAAAATCTTCTATGTCATTATTTACCAGAAGTAAAAAGAGTTGAGGCAATTTAATTAATGAGAAAAATCCTAAAAAAAAATAAGATCAAACCTTTTAGAGTTTTCGATGAAAATAACTTAAGCTCACTTCCAAGAATTACTTTGAGTAGTGTGCTTGTTATCTTATTTTTTTATTCTTTACCAATTGTTATTAATTTTACTACCAATAAAATTGAAAGTTCGGCTGGAATTCAAAACAATTCAAAAGCAATACTTGCTTACACTCTTAACAATAAATCCTCAAATTCATCAAATTCTCTAGCACTTAATGAGGATGATTTATTAATTGATATTTATAGTTTAAATGATCAAGAAACAGATACTGTAAGATTAGATGCCTCAACGATAAAACAGCTTTTTGAAGATACTGATTATAAACTTGATGATGTAAGAAAAAAAAAACTAGTCAAGCCGATAGCTTTAACTTTGCTTCCTGCAGAAATAAAAATGATAGAGAGTGTAAAAAAGAGAAAAGAATTTTTTATACAAATAGTATTGCCATTAATTTTAGAGGAAAATAAAAATATCAAATTAGATAGAAAAAGATTATTTAGTATAATTAATAAAAGCAATAATTCGAGTTCAGAAAAAAAATGGCTAGAAAAAAAATATAAACAATACGGTATACCTTCAAGAGATTTATCAATACTAAAAAGAAGAATGGACATAGTTCCAGTTTCATTAGCACTCGCTCAAGCCGCTAAAGAAACAGGTTGGGGGACTTCTAGATTTGCACAACAAGGAAATGCTTTATTTGGACAATGGACTTGGTCAGGAGAAGGATTAAAACCAAAAGATGCTGACAAAAATGAAGGTCACAAAGTAATGAAATTTAATGTGTTGCAAGCATCAGTAAGAGCTTACCAAAGAAATATAAATACTCACTCTAGTTATGAGGATTTTAGATTGGCTAGAGCAAAGTTAAGAGATTTAGGTGAACCTTTAGACAGTATGATTTTATCAGAGTATTTAGATAAATATGCTGAAACTGGTAATGAATACGTGAAAGTTTTACAAAAGATTATTCAACAAAATAATTTAAAAGATTTTGATGATGCAAAGCTATTACCTTCAAGCATTGAGCTAGAAAGTTTGATATAAAAGTTATTATCTAATAATAAATTGTGTTCCAAACCATCTCCATTTACCGTTGTCATTTAATGAACAATTAATTCTGCCTCTTCTTGGCAAAAATGGTTCTCTAAATTCTATTGTAAGTTCTTTTTCAACAAGTTTAATTTCTGATTTCATCCATTTATCTCCTTCATTCGAATAGCAGTTAATATTTTCAATATTTTTTTGATCATTAAAAAATTTTACTTTGAATTTTGGAGGATTATTTTCTTTTGATAATTTTTTTTCCGCAGGTTCTAAACTTTTATATTCAAGGGGATAATAGTTTATTATTGATTTAAATCTTTTTATTTCTCCATATTTTTCATTAATTGGAAATCTTGGAAGTTCGAATCTATTTTTATTTATGTCAATAATTCCAGAATGTTGTCCAAAGGCAATTTTGAAATTTCGAGATATATAATCTCTCATAAATCCTGAATATTCCCCAAATGGGTAGGAAAATAAAGTTGGTACATATCCCAATTTTTCTTTAAAAATTAGACTAGATGTTTTTATGTCATTTAAAAAAACTTCTTCTGATTTATCAATTAAATAATCATGAGAGTGTGAGTGATGTCCAATAACTGCAAATTCACTTTGTTCAATTTCTTTAATTTGATCCCAATTCATGTACCCATTGTTACCAACAGGTTCGGTGGAGACAAATAATATAAATGGAATTTTTTTTTTTTTTAAATAAGGCCAGGCATTATCATAAAAAGATTGAAATGCATCATCAATAGTGAGAAGTATTCTCTTTTCTTTTTTTGGAATATCAAATTCATTTACAAAATCTTTTGGATGGTAAAAAATTAGGTTAGCATCTAAAATAAGTTCAACATGCTTCTTGAAAATATCCATTGATATATTTGTTGATGGATATTTAAATTCATTAAATCGATGGTACATAACAGATAGTACACCCTCATCATTAGAAAAATACCTATCATTATTTTCTTGTGTGTTTGCATTAATAGTAAATATAATTAAAAAAATGAATAAATTGATAATCGATGCTGTAAAGGACAATATTTTTTTTATGATCATTAGTAATAATAATACTTATAGTGTTACTCATGAAAATAGCAAAAATAATTATGAAAAACTGATTGTTTTACTTATTGATTTTTTAAAAAATAATAATTTAGAGATTATTGATATCGGATTAATTTATATAAATAGAGGTCCTGGTAGTTTTGCAGGTATTCGAAATTCTTTATCAACAATTAAAGCAATTCATATGATTAAAAAAATAGATTATTACTGCTTTAGTTTTAAGGACTTTGAGAATGAAATTGATATTAAATATGAGAATATACCGCGTCTTTGCAGTAAATTTAACCTCAAAAAAAATTTGATTAAACCTTATTATATAAGTTAAAATTAAGTATGTCAGATACAGCAGATACAATTGAACAAAAGTGTTTAGCTAAAGGCGTTAAACTCACAGAGCAAAGAAAAATTATTGCAAAAATAATTTCCGAGTCAAAGTCTGAGTATGGAGAGTCTGATCACCCGGATGTAGATGAGCTTTATAACCGTGTTTCGAAAGTTGATCCAAAAATAAGTATAGCTACAGTTTATAGGACAGTAAAATTATTTGAAGAGGCTGGGATCTTAACTAAACACGATTTTAAAGGGGGAAAGGCAAGATATGAAGCAATGATCGAAAGTCATCATGATCACTTGATAGATATCAAAACAGGTGAGATCATAGAATTTGTTGATGATGAGATAGAGAAACTTCAAAAAAAAGTTGCTGAAAAATACGGTTATGAATTAGTAGATCATAAATTGGAATTGTATGGGGTTAAAAAAAAGCCTCAATAAATGAGTCAAAAAATTTTTATTAAAACTTTTGGATGTCAAATGAATGAGTATGACTCTAATAGAATTTTAGATACTGTTAAAAAAATTGGCTATGAGAAGACTGAAAAATACGAGGATGCTAATTGTTATTTGTTAAACACATGTCATATAAGGGATAAAGCTAAAGAAAAAGTCTATTCTGAGATAGGTAGAGTAAAAAAAATTTTTAGATTTAAAAAAAAACCATTAGTTATTATTGCAGGTTGTGTTGCGCAAGCAGAAAATCAAGAAATGCTAAAAAGAGAGCCTTTCATTGATTTGGTAATAGGTCCTCAAGCTTACCATAAAATTAATGATACAATTTTAAATTATGTTGAAAAAAAAAGTAAACTTGAGGAAACAGAGTTTGATGCGGTTACAAAATTTGAATACTTGAGTAAAATAAAAACTAAAGTAGAAAAAGTTTCATCTTTTTTAACAATTCAAGAAGGCTGTGATAAGTTTTGTCATTTTTGTGTAGTTCCTTACACTAGAGGACCAGAGTATTCGAGGCCACCTAATCAAATTTTGGACGAGGCAAAATATTTAGCAGACAACGGTGTAAAAGAAATAACTTTGTTAGGTCAAAATGTTAATGCTTATGAAAGTAATGGGTTTCGTTTATCAGATTTAATATTAAGTATTGAAAAATTAAATGAAATTAAAAGAGTAAGATACACAACATCTCATCCAAAGGATATGACCAATGACCTGATTGAAGTTTACAAAAGTTCTAATAAACTTATGCCACTTGTACATTTACCGGTGCAAAGCGGATCGAATAGAATATTAAAATTGATGAATAGAAATCATTCTATTGAGAATTACATCGAAACATTTAACAAACTAAAAGAAATTAACTCGAAAATAGAATTTTCAAGTGATTTTATAATTGCTTATCCTGGGGAAGAAAATCAGGACTTTGAAGATACTTTAAATTTAATAAAAAAAGTTAAGTTTATAAATTCTTACTCGTATATTTTTAGCCCTAGACCTGGAACTGTTTCAGAAAAATTAAATTTAATCGATAAAAAAACTTCATTTGAAAGGTTAGAAATAATTCAAAATGAGTTGTTTGAAAATCAGATCCAAAAGAACAAGTCTTTAGAAAACAGTATTGTGGAAGTGTTAGTTGAAAATTTCACAGAAGATAAAACTAAAACATTTGGAAGATCTAAGCACATGACATCAGTAATCTTTGATGGTAAGAAAAGTGATATTGGAAAAATTGTGCAAGTAAAAATTAGTAAAAGTAATAGAAGTACTTTATTTGGTGAAATTGTAGATAATTCTAATCAGAAAGTTGCATAAATTTGAGCGGAATAACAAAACAAAATATTGATCAGGCAATAAAGTTTGTTTACTCGGACAATAACTCTTTAAGTGTAATATTTCATGATAATAATTTGTTAATGGGTATTGTTGGTGAATTTAATAAAAATTTACAGGAACTTGAGAAAATCACAAAATGTAGTTTGTACTCAAGAGGAAATTCTATTCTTATAAAATCGGACCCTGAAACAAATGAAAAAGTAAAGAATGCGATCCAATTTTTAGTTAATCAATTTATTAATAATGGTAATATCGAAAATAAAGATATACTTTCTTCGGTAGACAAATTTATGATTAATGAAAAAAAAAAAAACAATAATGTAACTGATATAATTAAAACTCCTAAAAAATCTATAATTCCTAGATCAGAGAAACAAAAGAATTATGTTAGAGCTTTAAGACAAAGTGATATTGTAATTTCTGCGGGACCAGCAGGAACAGGCAAGACCTTTTTGGCCGTTGCTGTAGGTCTTACAATGCTTTTAGAAAAAAAGATTGAAAGAATAATTTTATCAAGACCTGCTGTTGAAGCTGGAGAGCGTCTAGGATTTTTACCTGGTGATATGAAAGAGAAAGTAGACCCTTATTTAAGACCTTTATATGACTCTTTATACGACCTTTTTGATTTCGAAAAAATCCAAAGAATGATTGAAATTGGAGATATAGAAATAGCACCATTAGCTTTTATGAGAGGTCGAACTCTTAAGAATTCCTTTGCAATTTTAGATGAAGCACAAAATGCAACTGATACTCAGATCAAAATGTTTCTTACTCGTATTGGTGAAAATTCAAAAATTGTTGTTAACGGAGATCCAACCCAAATTGATCTACCTAACAAAAATATGTCGGGATTGGTAAGATCAAAAGAATTACTTGGGCATTTAAAAGAGATATCAATAGTTGATTTTGATCACTCTGATGTAGTTAGACATCCACTTGTATCAAAAATAGTAAAAGCATATTCAAATAATGATTAAAGTTAGTGTCTTCTCTGAAGAGAAGGCGTGGTCAAAAAGACTGAAAAATACAGATATTTTTTTTAAAAAAATATGTAGAGCTTTTCCAAAGAAATATCAATTTTCAAATAAAAAAGTATTATTTAGCTTATTACTTTCTAATAATAAGAATATTAAAAAATTAAACAAAAATTTTAGAAATAAAAATAAATCTACCGATATTTTATCTTTTCCATTTAATAAAAAAATTAAATTTTCAAAAAGCATGTATTTGGGAGATATAATAATTAGTTATAATTATCTAAATAAGCCTAAATCTCAGGATTTAGAGTTATTTAAACAAAAAACTATTAAAATTTTTATTCATGGTTTTCTTCATCTTTTAGGTTTTAACCATATAAAGAACAAAGATTATTTTAAAATGTTAAGAGAAGAAAATTTTATATATAAACATGTAAAATCTAAAATAAATTAATTTGAAAAAAAAAATTTATATTGAATCAATTATTTTAATTTTATTAGGTTCCTTTTCGTCATTAAGCTTACCTCCATTTAATTATATCCTAATTAATTTTTTAACTTTTAGTTTGTTCTATATTCTTTTGATAAAAATCTCTAAGGTAAGTAAAAACAAAAAGTTATTTTTCCTCTATGGTTGGTTATTTGGACTTGGATATTTTACAAGTAATCTTTATTGGATTTCGATATCATTAACTTTTGATGAAAACTTTAAGTTTTTGATTCCTCTGAGTGTAGTTTTAATCCCAGCTTTTTTAGCTTTATTTTATGGCTTAGCCTCATTTGCATTTCTAATTCTGAAGCCAAAGAAAAATTTAAGTTCCTTTTTTCTTTTTTCTCTAATATTTGGAACAATTGAATTCATTAGAGGAACAATAATGACCGGGTTTCCATGGAATTTAATTGCTTATAGTTTTTCTAATTATATTGAAATTTTAAGTATTACTTCAATTATTGGCACTTATAGTTTTAATCTTTTTTGCATTTCTCTTTTTGCTAGTACTTCATTTTTAATCTTAAGAGATAACAAAAAAGAAATTATTGTTTGTATTTTATTTCTCATAATAACTTTATCTTTTTATTTCTTTGGATCTCAACGATTAGAAAAATTTAATAATATTAAGGCTAATAAATTAGAATACAAACTAAGAGTTATAAGCTCAAATGTTAGTATTGATAGATTTTATAATGATACTGATCCTATTTCAGTAATCAATGATCTCATTAAAATCAGCTCTCCACAAAAAAATGAAAAAACGATTTTTATTTGGCCCGAGGGTATATTGCCAAACATTTCAAAAAACTCACTAAAGGAATATAAATTTTTATTTGAGAATGAATTTAATGAAAATCACATATTATCAATCGGGATTAATGATATAAAAAAAGAAGGTCAAATTTTTAAATATTATAATTCATTAACAATTTATGATAACAATCTTGAAATATTAAATTCATACAACAAAGTAAATTTAGTTCCCTTTGGTGAGTTTTTACCCTTTGAAAAAATGCTGAGCCTTATAGGATTAAAGACAATCACTAATAATTATCAATCTTATTCAAGAGGAGAAAAAAGAAATATAATAGAAGTGAATAAAATTAATTTTTCAGTAAGACTATTACCACTTATTTGTTATGAAATAATTTATACCGGGAATATTTTTAAAAACAGAGATTTTGATTTTATTGTAAATATTTCCGAAGATGGTTGGTTTGGTCAGTCTATAGGCCCTCATCAACATTTTGTGCACAGTATTTATAGAGCTATTGAAAGTGGTAAATATATTTTAAGGTCTGCCAACAATGGAATTACTGCAATTGTTAATCCCTTAGGAGTTGTTGAAGAACAAGTTGATTTAAATCAATCTGGTTTTATTGATTTATTTAAAACAAAAAAAATAGAACAAACAATATTTTCAAAATATGGAAATAAAATTTTTGGTTTAATGATTTTATTGTATATTTTATTAATATTTTCATTTAATAGAATTAAAAATGAGTAATTTAAAAAATTATCTTTTTACAAGTGAGTCAGTTTCAGAGGGACATCCTGACAAAGTATCAGATAGAATCTCAGATATGGTCGTTGATACTTATATCTCTAAAGATCCTTATTCCAGAGTAGCTTGTGAAACATTAACAACAACTAATAAAGTTGTTATGGCTGGAGAAGTAAGGGGTCCTGAAATTAAAAAGGATGAATTAATTGAAAAGGTTAGAAATTGCATTAAAGATATAGGTTATGATCAAGATGGTTTTACTTGGAAAGATACTACAAAAATTGAAAGTCATTTACACTCCCAATCTGCTGATATCGCAATCGGAGTAGACTCATCTGGTAATAAAGATGAAGGAGCAGGTGATCAAGGAATTATGTTTGGTTATGCTTGTAATGAAACAGATGTATTAATGCCAGCACCAATTCATTACTCTCATAAAATTTTAAGATTAATGGCAGAAGATAGAAAATCTGGAAAATTAAAAAATATTGAACCAGACTCTAAAAGCCAAGTAACTTTTGAGTATATTGACGGAAAGCCATCAAAGGTAAAATCAGTTGTTATTTCTTCACAGCATTCTGCTGATGTAAATCAGTCCCAAGTTAAGGAACTATTGAGACCTTATATGTTAAAGTCTATACCAAAAAATTTTATTGATGGTTTTAATGAGGATGAATTTTATGTTAATCCAACAGGAAATTTTGTTATTGGTGGCCCTGACGGAGACTGTGGCTTAACTGGAAGAAAAATTATAGTTGATACTTATGGGGGAGCTGCACCACATGGAGGGGGTGCATTTTCAGGTAAAGATCCTACAAAAGTAGATCGATCAGCAGCCTATGCAGCCAGATACATTGCTAAAAATATTGTTGGTTCAAAAATTTCAGAAAAATGTTTAATTCAGTTAGCATACGCAATTGGTGTCTCAAAACCATTATCAATCTATGTGGACTTATTTGATAATGATTTAGATAAAAATAAATTTGTAGTAGAAAAAATTAAGGAAAATTTTGATTTGAGTCCAAGAGGAATAAGAGAAATGTTAAAATTAAATAAACCGATTTATGAAAAAACAGCCGCCTATGGCCATTTTGGTAGAATCCCAGAGAACGATGGTTCATTTTCATGGGAAAAAACAGATAAAACAGGCATTTTTTCTAAATAGTTTAAGTTGAATTAAAAAAAAACTTTACTATATTTCTCTCACATTGTTAAATTTTACAAAATGGGCATTAGCCCATTTTTTTTTGGAACAAGCAAAAATGTTAAATAAAAGAGCTGACAAATTAGAATTACTTAGAATTGCCGAAGCAGTTGCACTTGAAAAATCTATCGATAAAGAATTAATTATCAATTCGATGGAGACCGGAATAGCAAGAGCAGCAAAATCAAAATTTGGGCAAGATAATGAGATAAAAGTTTCAATAAATAGAGATAATGGAGATATAGAAATCTTTAGAAAATTAATTATTACAGAAAACCCAGAAAACTCAAATACAGAAATAAAGTTAGAAGAAGCAATAAAACTGGATGAATCTAATAAAGAAAAATCAATCGGTGATGAGGTATTGCAACCCTTGCCAACATTTGATTTTGGAAGAATTGCTGCACAAATAGCAAAGCAAGTGATAAATTCTAACGTTAGAGAAGCAGAGCGTGATAAACAGTACAATGATTATATCGATAAAAAGGACACAATATTAAGTGGAATTGTAAAAAGATTGGAATTCGGTAATGTAATTGTAGATTTAGGAAGAACAGAAGCAATAATTCAAAAAAATGAGCTAATACCAAGAGAGATCATTAAAGCTGGTGATAGAATTAAAGCTTATTGTTTCGATGTGAGAAGAGAACAAAGAGGACAACAGATTTTTCTATCTAGAGCACATCCAAAATTTATGGAGAAACTTTTTATTCAAGAAGTTCCCGAGATATATGACGGTTTAATTGAAATAAAATCCTCTTCCAGAGATCCAGGTAGCAGAGCAAAAATTTGTGTTAAAGCAGTGGAAGCGTCTTTAGATCCCGTGGGTGCTTGTGTTGGTATGAGAGGTTCGAGAGTACAAGCTGTTGTAAATGAGCTTCAAGGAGAAAAAATTGATATAGTTAATTGGTCAGAAGATCCTGCAATTTTGGTATCAAATTCACTTTCACCTGCTGACGTTTTAAGAGTTAATGTTGATTCTGAAAGGAAAAAGTTAGATGTAATATTAACTGAAGAAAATTTAAGCAAAGCTATTGGGCGAAGAGGACAGAACGTTAGGTTAGCTACTAAACTTCTTAATTATGAAATCAATATAATGACTGATAAAGAGGACTCTGAAAGAAGACAGTTAGAATTTAAAGAAAAAACAGAAAATTTTGTGAAAAATTTAGAATTAGATGAAACTTTAGGGCAATTATTAGTTGCTGAAGGATTTTCAACTATTGATGATATCAAAGATAGTTCCGTTGAGAATTTATTAAAAATTGAAGGTATAGAGGAAGATACAGCAAAAGCCTTGATAGAAAGAGCAAAAGAATTTCATGAGAAAGATCAAGAAGATATCTCAAAAAGAATTAAAGAGCTTGGACTGGATGAGTCTCTGATAAATTTGAAAGGTTTAACTCCTGGTATGCTAGTCACATTGGGTGAGCAAAAAATTCTTAAATTAGAGGATTTTGCTGACTTAGCATCTGATGAATTAACTGGAGGGTATGATGTTATCAAGGGTTCTAAAATAAAAATTGAGGGATATCTTGAGGATTTTGCATTATCAAAAGATGAGGCTGATTCGTTGATTATGTCTGCAAGAAGTATTGTTTATAAAGATTGAGTAATGAGGTATGGAAAACAAAAAAACAAAATTAACAATTTCTGGAAAATCAAAAAAACCTATAAGGAATTTTGATCCGATCAAACCACACGGAAGCAAATCAATTTCAATAAATAAAAACACAAACAAATTTGCTAAAAAGGGAACTTCATTAAGACCTGAAAGACCAATCTTTACACCAAAAAAACATGGCACATTCAACGATTTTGAAAAAAGGAAACTTGCAGAACAAAGGGCTACGAAAAGATTAAAAGATGAGGGAAATTCAAAGGATAAAAAACTTAAACTGGGTACTAAAAAAAGAGAGGTTAAACTTACAGTTTCAAGGGCATTGAGTGATGAAATAGAGGCAAGAGAAAGAAGTTTGGCTTCTGTCAAAAGAGCTAGAGAAAAAGAAAATAAGAACTTAAATAAAGAAAATAGAAAAGAAGATTTAAAACCTGTCAAAAGAGATATCAATATTCCTGAGGCAATTACAGTACGTGAACTAGCAAACAGAATGGCTGAGCAATCAAGCAATGTAATTAAATATCTTTTTGGAATGGGAGTAACGGTTACAATAAATCAAACTTTGGCAGCAGACACAGCAGAATTTTTAGTAAAAGAGTTTGGTCATAATCCAATAAGAGAGGAAAAAGCAGAGGAAATTATTCAAAAGATAAAATCCTCTAGATCTGAAAATTTAAAAAATAGGCCACCAATAGTTACAGTTATGGGCCATGTTGACCATGGTAAAACTTCACTTTTAGATGTTTTAAGAAGTGCAAACGTTGTATCAGGAGAATTTGGAGGAATAACTCAACACATAGGCGCTTATCAAATTGAAAGCCAAGAAAATAAGTTGACTTTCATCGATACTCCTGGGCATGCCGCATTCACAGAAATGAGAGCGAGGGGATCAAAATTGACTGATGTTGTTGTATTGGTAGTTGCTGCAGATGATGGTGTAAAACCTCAAACTATAGAGTCAATAAAGCATGCAAAAGCTGCCAATGTACCAATAGTCGTTGCAATTAATAAGTGTGATTTACCTGAGGCTGATCCACAAAAAATTAAAAATCAATTATTGGAGCATGAGTTAATAGCTGAAGATTTATCTGGTGATACTTTAATGGTAGAAATTTCAACTAAAACAAAAAAAAATTTAGATAAACTAGTAGAGTCAATAATTCTTCAAGCTGAAATACTAGATCTCAAGACAGATTATGATTCTAAAGCTACAGGAATAGTTTTAGAGTCAAAAATTGATCCTGGCAGAGGGCCAGTTGTAAGTATCGTTGTAACATCTGGAACTTTAAAAAAAGGTGATTTCTTTGTCAGTGGACTCAAATGGGGTAAAATAAGAGCGATAATAAATGATAAAGGTCAAAATATAGACGTGGCTTTTCCATCTACACCTGTAGAAGTATTAGGAATAAATGGTGCATCAAAAGCAGGTGATGACTTTATTGTATTTGAAAACGAAAAAGAGGTAAAAACTTTGAGTGAGTCTCGAGCTCAGGAAAAAAAGGAAAATAAAAATCCTCTTACGTTTGCAACCCAAGAATCTGCATTCTCTAATAATTCATCAAAAGAACTTAATTTGATAATTAAATCTGATGTTCATGGCTCATCTGAAGCAATTAAAAATGCAATCAGTCAAATAAAGCACGACGAAGTCAAAGCAAAAATTATTTTGGCTGATATTGGTATGGTAACAGAGACAGACGTTACATTGGCAAAGGCTTCAAACGCAGTCTTAATAGCTTTTAATGTAAAACCTAGTAAAGAAGCAAAAAAACTTGCTGAAAGTGAAAATATTAAAATTTCATCATATAACATTATTTATGAAGTTTTAGACTTTATTAAGCAAAGAATGTCTGGATTATTAACACCTGATGTTCAAGAAAAAATTACTGGCACAGCACAAATTTTAGAGATATTTAAAGTATCAGGCGCAGGTAAGGTTGCTGGATCAAAAGTTACAGATGGGGAAATTAGTAGTTCATCAGATGTAAGAATTATAAGAGACGGGGCTATTATTTATACAGGAAAGGTTTCTTCAATTTTTAGAGAAAAAAATCAGGTAAAACAGGTTAGTGGTGGTCAAGAATGTGGAATTACAGTTAAAGATTATATGGATTTTCAAAAAAATGATACTATAGAAGCTTTTAGTGTTACATCTACAGAAAGGTCAATTTAATGGCAGATAGAATAGGAAAACCTGTAACTCAAAGACAGTTAAGAGTCGGAGAAATGATTAAACAGTCTTTAAGCATGATTTTTATAAGAAATGAGGCTAAGCTTCCCAATTTAGAGACAAATACAATAACAGTTACTGAAGTTAGAATGAGCCCTGATTTAAAGATTGCGAAAGCATATGTTCTCCCATTAGGTGGAAAAGATGCCGAGGAAACAATTTATGTTTTAAAGGAGTACTCATTTTTAATCAGAAAAATCTTATCACAAAAAGTAGTTATGAAATTTTTACCTAAAATACTCTTTAGAAAAGATGAATCTTTTGAGTATGCGGAAAAAATAGAGAATTTAATAAAACAAACAAATAAATAGAAAGAAAAGCATGAATAAAAAAATAAAAGAATTAGCGATGCATGATAAAGACACAGGATCCTCTGAGATACAGATTGCTTTGTTAACAGAAAAAATCGAAAATCTCTCAAAGCACATAAAACAATTCAAAAAAGATAAACACTCTTCCGTTGGGTTGTTGAGGGCTGTTAATAGAAGAAAAAAATTGTTAGAATATCTAAAGAAAAATAAGATGGACTCTTACAAAAATGTATTGTCGAAATTAAATATAAGAAAATAGAGGTAAAGATAGATAGAACGAAACGAAATGGAAATGAAATGTTTAAAGTATATAAGAAGGAAATTGAAGTAGCAGGAAAGAAGATAAGTTTAGAAACAGGTAAAATAGCAAGACAAGCGGATGGCGCAATAATTGCAAAAAGTGGTGAAACAGTCGTGCTTGCAACAGTGGTGGGAGCAAAGAAAGTAAATCCAGATATAGATTATTTTCCATTGTCTGTAAATTACCAAGAAAAGTATTATGCAGCAGGAAAAATTCCAGGTGGATATTTTAAAAGAGAAGCAAGACCAACTGAAAGTGAAACTTTAATCTCTAGATTAATTGATAGACCCATCAGACCTCTTTTCCCAGATGAATTTAAAAATGAAGTTCAATTGTTACCAACCGTAATTTCTTATGACAAAGAAAATGAGGCAGATATTTTATCAATTATAGCCTCCTCAGCAGCACTAGCTATATCAGGAATGCCATTTATGGGTCCTGTAGGTGCATCTAGAGTTGGTTATATTGATGGTAAGTATGTTTTAAACCCATCAAAGAGTGATTTGGAAAAATCAAAATTAGACCTAGTTGTAGCAGGCACAAAAGACGCCGTGCTTATGGTGGAGTCTGAAGCAAGCGGTTTAACAGAAGAGGAAATGCTAGATGCAGTCAAATTTGGTCATGAAAGTTTTGTTCCTGTAATTGAAATGATTGAGGAACTTGCAAAAGAATGTAGAAAACCTGAGTGGACTGTTGAAAAGAAAGATTTATCTGAGGTTAAGAAAAAACTTGAGGAAACTTTTACTGAAGATCTTAAAAAAGCTTTTGCGACAAGAGATAAACAAGATAGATCAAACCAAATCTCTGAAATTACTGATAAAGCCAAAAAACTTTATGAAGAGGATGAAAACTATACTGATTTAGATGTAAATTCTGAGCTTAAGAAAATTGAAAAATCCATAGTTAGAACAGATATTTTAAAAAATAAAAACAGAATTGATGGTAGAGGATTATCTGATGTTAGACCTATCTCTTGTGAAGTAGGAATTTTACCAAGAACTCATGGTTCAGCTTTATTTACTAGAGGTGAAACACAAGCAATAGTAACAGCAACTTTAGGTACGTCCGACGACGAACAAAGAATTGAAAGTTTAGATGGATTACAAAGAGAGAGATTTATGCTTCATTATAACTTCCCACCTTTTTCAGTTGGTGAAACAGGCAGGATAGGAACAGGTAGAAGAGAAATAGGACATGGTAAATTAGCTTGGAGAGCTATTCATTCTTCTCTACCGTCTACCGAAGCATTTCCTTACACATTTAGAGTTGTTTCAGAAATTACAGAATCTAACGGTTCCTCATCAATGGCTACTGTATGCGGAACATCACTTGCATTAATGGATGCAGGTGTACCAATAAAAGAGCCAGTTGCTGGTATTGCGATGGGACTAATTAAAGAGGGTAATGAGTTCAGTGTTTTATCAGATATATTAGGTGATGAAGATCATCTAGGAGATATGGATTTTAAAGTAGCGGGAACTAAAGACGGAATTACTTCCCTTCAAATGGATATAAAAATCACTGGTATTACTTTTGAGATTATGGAACAGGCATTAAATCAAGCTAAAGATGGAAGAATTCATATTTTAGGTGAAATGAATAAAGCATTATCAGCTTCAAGATCAGATGTTGGAAAACATACTCCAAAGATGGAAAAAATCTCTGTTGATAAAAAAGATATTGCTGCTGTGATCGGAAAAGGTGGGGCAACAATAAGAGAGATTGTAGAAAAATCAGGTGCAAAAGTTGATGTAAATGATGAAGGTATAGTAACAGTCGCTGCCCCAGATGAAGAGGCTAGAAATATTGCTATGCAAATGATTAAGGACATTACTGCTAAAGCTGAATTAAATAAAATTTATTCTGGCAAAGTAATGAAAATTATGGAATTTGGTGCATTCGTAAACTTCTTGGGAAAACAGGATGGACTTGTTCATATCTCAGAGTTAGCAGCTAAAAGAGTAGCTAAGGTTACTGATATCGTCAAGGAAGGCGATGAAGTAAAAGTAAAAGTAATTGGTTTTGATAGAGGTAAAGTTAAACTTTCTATGAAACAAGCAGCTGAATAGATTTAAAAATTATGGAGATATTTATATTTTTAGTTTGTTTGGTGTTTGTGATTTATTATTTATTTAGGCCTACTTCTAAAAAAGAAAAGGATCAATTCAATGATAAAAGTAATTGGCGAGGTGGGTTTTAAATTTAAAATTTAACTTATATTTTTAGGATCTGGCATTCCAACTTTATTATATCCAGCATCCACATAGTGAATTTCACCTGTTACACCACTCGCGAGCTCACTAAGCAAATATAATGCTGAATTACCAACATCATGAATATCTACATTTCTTTTTAAAAAAGAGTGATCTTCGTTCCATTTATACAAAAATTTTGCATCTCCTATTGCTGATGCTGCTAGTGTTTTGATAGGCCCAGCACTTATTGCATTTACCCTTACTCCTTTTGTACCTAAATCTCTTGCAAGGTATTTAACGCTCGCTTCAAGAGCAGATTTACAGACGCCCATTACATTATAATTTGGAATAGCTTTAGTGGACTCGTAAGTCAAAGTTAACATACTGCCACCATTTTTCATCACTTTTGATGCCTCTCTAGCGACTTCAGTAAATGAAAAGCAAGAAATTAACATACTTCTTAAAAAGTTTTCTCTGGTAGTATTTAAATATTCACCAGATAATTCTGATTTATCTGAAAAAGCGACTGCGTGAACAACAAAATCAATTTCTCCCCATTGAGATTTGATATCTTCAAATAATTTTACAACTTCTTCTTTTTTTTCAACATCACAACTAAATGTCACTTTTGAATTTAGTTTTTCTGCTAAAGGTATTACTCTTTTTTTAAGAGCATCACCTAAATATGTAAATGCTAACTCAGCTCCTGCTTCAGCTAATTTTTGAGAGATACCCCAGGCAATAGACCTCTCATTGGCAACACCCATTATTAATCCTTTTTTTCCTTTCATTAAACTCATAATTAGACCTTCTCAAAAATTAATGCTGCGTTGGTCCCACCAAAACCAAAACTATTTGACATAACTGTGTTTAAAGTTGCACCAGTTTCTGTTTTTGCAACTATTGGGAATTTTTTTGCTTCCTCATCTATATCGTTAATGTTTGCTGATCCTGCAATGAAATTATTTTTCATCATAATCAAACAATAAATTGCCTCATGAACAGAAGCTGCACCCAACGGATGACCTGATAAAGATTTTGTTGAACTTATTTTTGGAATATTTTCTCCGAAGGTATTTTTTACTGCATTTAGTTCTGTAATATCTCCAACCGGTGTAGATGTTCCATGAGTATTGATGTAATCAATTTTATTTTTTGCTGTAGCCATTGCCATTTGCATACATCTTACAGCTCCTTCGCCTGATGGTGCTACCATATCATAACCATCAGAGGTAGCGCCATAACCGGTTAATTCTGCATAAATTTTAGCTCCTCTAGCCTTAGCATGCTCGTATTCTTCAAGTACCAAAACTCCACCACCACCAGCTATGACAAATCCATCTCTAGTTTTATCATAGGCTCTCGAAGCCGTTTCTGGCGTGTCATTATATTTTGATGATAAAGCAGTCATAGCATCAAACATAGCGGTCATTGCCCAATGAATTTCTTCACTACCACCAGCGAATACAACATCCTGTTTACCCATTTGAATTAATTCCATAGAATTTCCAATACAATGCCCACTAGTTGCACAAGCAGAGCTCATTGTATAGTTTGTTCCTTTGATTTTAAAAGGTACTGCAAGTGTTGCAGAAGCAGTACTAGCCATTGTTCGTGGAACAATAAATGGACCCATTAATTTTGGAGTTTTAGCTCTGGTTTTATCTGCAGCCAAAATTACATTTTCGATTGAAGGACCTCCAGAACCCATTACAATTCCAGTTTTGAAATTACTAACTTCATTTTCCTCTAAACCCGAGTCTTTAATTGCCTCTTTCATTGCAATATAATTATAAGCTGAGCCCGATCCCATGAATCTTATAGTTTTTCTATCTACATGATCCTCAAGTTTAATATTAGGTTTACCGTGAACATGGCTTTTTAGATTATGCTCTTTATATTCCTCAGAAAAAGTAATTCCTGATTTTGAATTTAAAAGCGATTGATGAACTTCTTCTTGGTTATTACCTAAACAAGAAACAATACCCAAACCTGTGATTACTACTCTCCTCATTACTTAAATAATCCTACTTTTAAACTATCTGCTGAATAAATTTTCTTTCCATCAGCTAAAACAACTCCATTCGCAAGACCAACAGTTGTTCCACCTGGAGACATAATTTTCTTCATATCAATTTCATATGTTACTAATTTAACATCTTGCAATACTTCGCCTGTGAATTTTACTGTCCCAACACCTAACGCTCTTCCTTTTCCAGGGTTTCCTATCCAACCTAAATAAAACCCAACTAATTGCCACATAGCATCAAGTCCAAGACAACCTGGCATCACAGGATCTTCCTTAAAATGACAATTAAAAAACCAAAGATCATTTTTAATATCTAACTCAGCTTTTAATAAACCTTTTTTAAAAGCTCCTTTGTCATCATTAATTTCTGTAATTCTATCAAACATAAGCATCGGTGGAAGAGGTAATTTAGCATTACCAGGACCAAACAATTTGCCTTCGCCACAATTTATAAGCTCATCGTATGAGTAAGAGTTTTTTTTCATAAAATTGAGTACTCTTATTTACTTGATTTTGGAACTATATAATATAATTATAATACCACTTTGGAATAATTTTAACCAACAATTTGCTTAAAAAGTGAAATATATAGAAAAATTAAGAAATTCTGGATTAAGGCCCACTAAACAAAGACTTCAAATATGTGAAGTACTGTTTGATACAGAAAAGACATTTCATTTTACAATAAATGAACTGGATCAAAAAATTAAAGATAAAATAAACAACAAAATCTCTCTAGCTACAATTTATAATACCGTTCATGCTTTTGAAAAAAAAGGATATTTAAAGCAAATCCCTGTAAATTCAAACCAAACTTATTTTGACACAAACATTACTGATCATCATCATTTTTATAATTTAAAAGATGGTAAATTGATTGATTTAGAAAACTCTGATGTAGGACCTATTAATATAAAAAGAAAAATTGATGGTAAAAAAATCAAATCCATTGAAGTTCTTGTCAAACTTGAAGATTAATTTATCAATTTATTAAGCGTCATTATTAACCAATTGACAGTTTTTTAGAACCATTATAAACTGCAATTAATTTCAATTTATTAAAAATGGGGAGTAAATGAGCACTGAAAATTTCAAAAATAAATCTTTTAAAGCAAATGAATTAAGCAAATGTCCTTTCACAGGAGCAGGCACACCTGCAAAGTTTTCTGCAGGAAGAGGTCAAACAGTAAGAGACTTCTGGCCAAATAGCTTGAATTTAAAAATTCTGAGTCAGCATTCAAATTTATCAAACCCTATGGATAAAAAATTTAATTATGCAAAAGAATTTAAAAAACTTAATTACAAGGCGTTGAAAAAAGATTTAAAAAAATTAATGACAGACTCACAAGAATGGTGGCCTGCAGATTATGGTCATTATGGTCCTCTATTTATCCGATTAGCTTGGCACGCTGCAGGAACTTACAGAACTGGTGATGGTAGAGGTGGTGCCGGTACTGGCAATCAAAGATTTGCTCCGCTCAATTCTTGGCCAGACAACGTGAATTTAGATAAAGCAAGGTTACTTTTATGGCCAATCAAAAAAAAGTACGGAAGAAAAATTTCATGGGCAGATCTATTTATATTAGTTGGAAACGTAGCATTAGACTCTATGGGTTTTAAAACTTTTGGTTTTGGTGCAGGTAGAACAGACATCTGGGAACCAGAGGATGATATTTATTGGGGTTCAGAAAAAGAGATGCTAGGTGTTGAGAGATATAGCGGAAAAAGAGATTTAGAGCAGCCGTTAGGTGCTTCTCACATGGGCTTGATTTATGTAAATCCACAAGGTCCAGACGCAAATCCAGATCCACTACTTGCAGCACATGACATCAGAGAGACATTTGGAAGAATGGCTATGAACGATTATGAAACAGCAGCTTTAGTTGCCGGAGGACATACCTTTGGAAAATCCCACGGAGCAGCATCAGAGTCATACAAAGGTCCAGATCCAGAAGCTTCAAAACTTCAAGATCAGTCTACTGGATGGAATAGTGGATATAAATCTGGAAAAGGTGTCGACACAATAAGCAGTGGTATCGAAGGTGCTTGGACTCAAAATCCAACTAAGTGGGACATGGGTTATTTAGATTGTTTATATGGTCATGATTGGGAATTAACAAAAAGTCCAGCTGGAGCTCATCAATGGACTCCAAAGAAAAATGGTCAAAAAATTAAGATGGTTCCTGACGCGCATCAAAAAGGTGTACTCCATCCACCAATGATGCAAACAACAGATATATCAATGAAAGTTGATCCGAGTTATGGACCAATTACAAAGCATTTTCATCAAAACCCTAAAGAGTTCCATGATGCATTTGCTCGGGCATGGTTTAAATTAACTCATAGAGATATGGGTCCAAGAGTTTGTTACTTAGGTAGCGAAGTTCCAAAAGAGCATTTAATTTGGCAAGATCCAATTGATAAACCAAAGTACAAACTTAAATCAAAAGATATAAAAGATTTAAAAAACAAAATCTCTAAATCAAAAATATCAATTTCAGATTTTGTTTCAACTGCATGGGCATCAGCTTCAACTTTTAGAGGATCAGATAAAAGAGGTGGTGCAAACGGTGCAAGAATAATGCTAGAACCACAAAAAAGCTGGGCTGTAAACAATCCTAAGAAATTATCAACTGTGATTAAAGCTTTAAATAAAATTAAAGGTCAATTTGATAATAAAAAGAAAAGTGTATCAATGGCAGACTTAATTGTCTTAGCAGGTGGTGTTGGTATTGAGATGGCTGCTAAAAAGGCAGGACATAAAGTTAATGTTCCATTTTCAGCAGGCAGAGGAGATGCAAGACAAGATCAAACTGATATTCATTCTTTTGGTCTTCTTGAGCCTCAGGCAGATGGTTTTAGAAACTATCTAAATGGTGGAGCTTCAAATGTCTCAGCAGAGGAAAAATTGGTTGATAAAGCACAACTAATGGGTCTGACTGCACCAGAAATGACAGCACTTGTAGGCGGTATGAGAGTTTTAGATACTAACTATGACGGTTCAAATTATGGCGTTTTTACAAATAAACCTGGTTCTCTTACTAACGATTATTTCGTAAATCTATTAGACATGAATACCACATGGAAAGAGGAAGATAAATCAGAACAAACTTTTGTTGGAAAAGATAGAAAAACTCAAAAAACTAAATGGAAAGCAACAAGAGTTGATTTGATTTTTGGTTCAAATTCTCAACTAAGAGCTCTTGCAGAAGTTTATGCCTGTGAGGACTCAAGTGAAAAATTTGTTAAAGATTTTATAGCTGCATGGGTAAAAGTTATGAATTCTGATCGATTTGACTTGAAATTAAATTAAATTTGAAAAAAAGATAAAGTTATATGGCAACAGCAAATTTTGAGGATTTTTACGAAGTTCCAAATCTAAATTTTGACATTTCAAAGTTAAAAGATGACTTAGATAAAATTTTAAAATTAAAAAAATTTAATACACCAGGTGTTACACATTTTGGTGCAATTCCATTAAACCAAATTCCAAACGATAAAAGCTCGATTGAAGGTAGTAATATTAGAGGGAAATATTGGACAATTGCAGATGAAACTGGAAAAGAGGTTTCAAGAGATGTTGATATAGATGAGTCTAAATATACACAATTAATACCTGAATTTGAAAATACATACTTTGCAGAAGTTTACAAAGTTTTAAGTAAGAGATTTAAATTGGGAAGAGTTAGGCTCTTATTAAAAGAGCCTAGATCAACTTTGAGTTGGCACAAAGATCCTGAGTGTAGGCTTCATGTGCCTATAGTCACAAACAAAGGGTGTTCAATGGTTATAGAGAATGTCGCTAAACATTTACCCGCAGATGGAAAAGTCTGGATTACAAATAACACTAAATATCATAATTTTTTTAATGGGGGTGAACAGGCTAGAATACACCTTGTGGCTTGTGTTCTTGAAAGTCCTTTTAAAAACTGATGGAAATTACTAAAGGCATATTTCAAGCTTCCCAAAATATTTATCAAAATAATAAAGGCTCCTTACTTAGAACTGTAATTTATACAATTGGACACTTTGCAATTGCGATTACAGTTTTAATGATCGTAGCAGATGTCTCTTTTAAAATTGCTCTAACCGATGCCATTGTTGAACCAATAGCAAATTCAATTTGGTATTTTATTTTAGATAAATGGTGGACAAGTAAGTCAAAAAAATAAGAAGATACAATATCCTCCAAAAAAAAAGCAATTAGTAATCATTCACAAAAAAAATACGCTAATAGTAATCATTCGCATGAATAGTTATTGAAATAAATTTATTTATGATTAATTTTTAATCATGCAAACAGAAAATTATAACTGTAAAAAATGTGGACTAACAATTTCCTCAACTTGTTCCAAGTGTGATAAAATTGTTGATGTTGAAGTTCTTGATGACGGTTGTATTGTTCAGAAAACAAAATGTTTAGATTGTGCGAATGCTCCTGTAATCAAGGATGTTTGTGAACAACAAAAGTAGTTTAACATTAAAAAATTTAAGTCGAGTAGATTAAAATTAATTCACACCCCAGGAATTTTCTATTTTTACCCAACCCTTAAAGTTTCCAGTTTTCACCTTACACCAATCATCATTACAATTCTGTATTAACAAAACTCTACCCTTTTCTATTTTTGCTAAAGGTTTTGAAAAATTTGTCGGCCTGCTAAATAAAACCTTATCGATCTTTGGTATCAAAGAATTTACCTTTTTGAGTTGAGAGACATGTATCCATCCACTATTATTTTTGAGATCAATAATCCTCCTAAAATTTTCCTTCTTATCAATCTGCTTAATAGGTAAATCAATTTTTTTATAGATATATTTTATAGGATACTCGAACCCTGGACCATATCTTACATTTACTTTATTTTTTTTTAATGAGAGAAAAGTATCGCTTGCAAAAACATTTAATGGAAAAAAAATCCAGAGCAAAATTAAAAAATATAAATTTTTCATTATTAAGTTATACCTATTTTTTGTTAAATCTAACTTTTCTAAAATTAAGATTTAAAAGATCAATAATTAATATTTGATTTTTTAAAGTTTGCCCAATTTTCATAATCATCTTTAAGGCTTCATTTGCTTGAGTTGTTCCTACAATTGATGCAGTTGTGCCAAGAACTCCCTCAAATTCACAATTTAGGTCATTGTCTGAAATCTCATTTTCTTGGTAGAAACTTTTTAAAGAAGCTGTTTTTTTATCGTTAAAATCAAAGGTAAAAACATGTCCATCGAATTTACTGATAGCTCCTATTACCAATTTTTTTTTCAACTTTACACAGAAATCATTAATTAAAAATTTTGTCTTAAAATTATCTGAACCATCAATAATTATTTCATAATCTTTAATTATATTTTTGATATTATTCTTATTAAGTCTTGATTTGTAAGTTTTGATTTTAGTAGATGGATTTATTTCCCTCAGTTTTTTTGCTGCTACACTGACTTTTGATTTTTTTATATCTTTAGAAGTAAATAGACTTTGTCTGTGTATATTAGAAAGATTTATGATATCATTATCAACAAGACCAATAGTTCCAATACCAGCTCTTACTAGATTTTCTGCAGCAGGACAACCTAATCCTCCAACACCAACGATTAAAATTTTAGAGGATAAAATTTTTTTTTGACCTTTCGCACCTATATTCTTTAAAACTAATTGTCTTGAGAATCTTTCAATTTGAGATTTGTTTAGACTTTCTCTCATTTACCAGTTGAACCAAAACCACCTGCTCCTCTTATTGAATCTGGAAGTTCATTTGTTTCTTCTAGATCCATTTTTATAACTGGAGTTAAAATCATTTGAGCAATTCTATCGTTGTTATTGATCTTAAAACTTTTGTTACCATGATTAAATAAAATAACTTTTATTTCTCCTCTATAATCACTATCAATTGTACCAGGTGTATTTAAAACACTAATATTGCTTTTTGCCGCTAATCCTGACCTTGGTCTTATTTGAATTTCATATTCTTTAGAAAATGCAACTGATAATCCAGTTGGTACTAGGCATGATTCTCCTGGCTTTAATTCAATTGATTTATCTATATATGCCATTAGATCCATGCCAGATGCACCATCAGTTTTATATGATGGTAATTTTACAGAAGGTTTTAATTTTTTTACTAAAACTTTAATCATTAGTTTAAATGATCAATGATTTTTTCGACTAATTCATCTGAAATTTCTGATTTAGATTTATACTTAAGTCTTTCTATTTTTTTATCTTTATAAAGAATTGATACTTCATTAAAATCTGATTCAAAACCAATTGATTTATTTGATACATCATTTGCAACTATCCAGTCACAATTTTTTTCACTTAGTTTTTTATTAGCATAGTTTTCCAAATCATTCGTTTCAGCTGCAAAGCCTACTACAAGTTTTGGTCTTAAGGAGTTATGATTAGAGACATAATCAAGAATATCGACATTTTTTTCCAAATCTAAACTAATTTTATCTTGTTTCTTTATTTTTGTTTTAGAAATTTCTTTCACTTTATAATCACACACTGCTGCTGAAAATATTGCAATTTCGGCTGGTAAACTTTTAAGTGTCGATTGAAACATTTCTTCAGCAGTTTCAACTTTGATCAAATTAATATCATTATTTATATCTAAGTTTGTTGGTCCTGAAATTAAAGTTGTTTCAAAACCCTTTTTTGATAATGATTTCGCAATTTCATAGCCTTGCTTACCACTGGATTTATTAGATATATATCTTACTGGATCAATGTACTCTTTGGTTGGTCCTGCGGTCACGATTGCCTTTAATTTATTTTTTTGTTTTAAATTTTTGAAATAAATTTTAAGTTTATCTATTATCTCTTTTGGTTCGGACATTTTACCTTCACCGTATTCTCCACATGCCATATCTCCAATTTCAGGGCCAATTAATTCATAGTTATAGGTTTTTAGTTTTGTTATATTTTGTTTAGTAGATTGATGTTCCCACATTCTTACATTCATTGCAGGAGCAATAAAAATTTTTTTGTTTGACGCAAGAGCAACAGTTGAAGCTAAATCATCTGAACTTCCACTAGCAAGTTTAGATATTGTATTAGCTGTTGCAGGGGCAATTAAAATGAGATCTGCCCATCTTGAAAGACTAATATGATCCATTTCTGCCTCATTTTCTATACTAAAAAGATCCTGATAAACTTTAGATTGAGATAATGAAGTAATTGAAAGAGGTGTAACAAATTCAGCACCACTTTTAGTAAGAATTGTTTTTATAATTACACCGTCTTTTTTTAGAAGTCTGATTAATTCAAGACTTTTATATGCAGCTATACCTCCACAAATTATTAATAAGATTTTTTTATTATTCAAGTTACCCATGGAGTGAATTAAAATACCAATAGACCTAAAATTACAAGGACTAAAAAGCCAATAATAGATTGATTTCTAAAAGTGGTCATTTCTGATTTTTTTGTATTCAAAGCGGTATAAGAGTTTGAATTCTGTGGAATTTGACCACTAGCCAAATATGTTAAAGCTTGATTAGCTTTATCCATTATTTCTGGAAATTCTGGTAATCTTTTAATAACCTCTGAAGTACTTTGAATCGTTTCATTAATTGTGGTCATAGGATCTTTTGTTTCTCTTAACCAGTTTTCTAAAACAGGTTTGGATGTAGTCCAAATATTTGTATTTGGATTTAATTTTCTGGCCACTCCTTCCACAACAACCATTGTTTTTTGTAGCATCAAAAGCTGGGGTTGTGTTTGCATGTTAAATTTTTCTGTAACATCAAATAATTGCTTTAATAATTTCCCACCAGAAATATCTTTAACTGTTTGACCAAAAATTGGTTCACCAATTGACCTCAGAGCTTGAGCAAGGTCATCAATTGGAACCTCTTTAGGAACCAGTCCAGCAACTAAATGTACTTCTGCTACTTTACGATAATCTCTTTGAATGAAGCCAAATAATATTTCTGCTAAAAATCTTTTACTCATTTTATCAAGTCTTCCCATTATTCCAAAATCAATTGGAACTATTTGACCATTACTATCTATAAATATATTTCCTTGATGCATATCAGCATGAAAAAATCCGTCTCGTACAGCATGTCTTAGAAAATTTTGTATAATATCATTCGCAATTTTTTCAGTATCTACATTTCTTCTTTTTAGTTCCTCAGTTTCTCTAATAGAAATTCCATCAACCCAATCTAATGTCATCACATTTTCACTTGTAAAGTTCCAATAAATTTGTGGAATTCTAAATCCAATATCATTTTTTGTGTTTTCTGCGTATTCATTTGCAGCTGCGGCCTCAAATCTGAGGTCCATCTCTAGGTTGGTTATCTCCTTTAATAAGAAAACTACTTCGACTAATTTTAGTCTTTTAGTTTTTTTGATGAAAGACTCAATTAGAAAAGCAAATAGCATCATTGCATCTATCTCCTCATTAAAAATTTTTTTAATATTTGGACGTAAAATTTTTATAGCTACATCTTTAATAGTCCCGTTATCATCTATTTGTGCTTTATGAACTTGTGCTATCGATGCGGCGGCAACTGGTTCACTTAAGTCTATAATTGAATTGTATGTATCTATACCTAAATCATTTTTTATTATCTCTTTTGCCTCAATTAATGGAAATGGTGGGAGTTTGTCTTGAAGATTTTCAAGTTTTTTTGAAAGCTCTTCCCCAATAATATCTGGACGGGTTGCAAGAAATTGCCCAAGTTTAATAAAAGTTGTACCCAATGACTCCAATGAGTCAGATAAACGTTCACCCTCACTTTTATATTCATCCATTTTTTTTTTTGAAGAAAGTGATATTGATAAAATTTTGAATAGAATTTTTATTGAAAATGGCGGTTCATGAAATTTTGAGACTATGTTCAATATGTCAGATTTTGCAACTTTTCTACCAATTTTAAATAAAGTGAGTAATCTTTTAAACATTAGATTTTCCAACCACTATGAATCGAAACTATACCGTTAGTTAAATTTCTATAATTACACTTTTTAAAGTTGTTGCTAACCATTAACTCTAATAATTCATCTTGGTTAACAAATTCCTCGATACTTTTTATTAAATATTCATAAGGTTCTCTTTTACCAACTATATATTTACCAACCAAAGGTATCAGTTTTGAATATTGCTTGTAAACATACTCAAAATTTTCATTTTGTATTTTAGAAAATTCTAAACATAAAAATCTTCCACCAGGTTTCAATACCCTGTAAGCCTCAGATAAAACTTTGTTTAAATTTATCGTATTTCTTATACCAAAACTAATTGTGTAAAAATCAAATGAATTTTCCTCTAAAGGAAGCTTTTCAGCTTTAGAAATTATCCAACTGATGTTTTTGTAATTAACTAATTTGATTTTACCTTTTTTAATCATTCCTTTATTTGGATCAACACAAGTTATATTATTGTTATCATCAGTACTATCTAGAAAAAGTTTTCCAATATCACCCGTGCCACATGCAACATCAATTAAATTTTGATTTTTTGATGGATTCATCATATTAATTAAATTTCTTTTCCAAAGTCTATGAACCCCGAGCGACATAAAGTCATTCATCAAATCATATTTATCAAAAACTTGATCAAATACACCCTGAACTAATCCTTTTTTATTTTGAAGATATTGTTCCATTTTTAATTAATTATAAGTGTAATATAGTATCAAATGCCAGAATTACCAGAAGTAGAAATTGTAAAACAATCACTTACAAAAAATATAAAAGGAAAAAAAATAATAAAAGTTTCAGTAAGAAATAGAAATTTGAGATTTAAAGTAAATTCATCATTTGAGCACTATTTAAAAAGCAAACGTATTTCAAACATAAGCAGATTTTCTAAGTATTTGGTAATAGAGCTTGAAAATCAAAGTTTTTGCATAATTCATCTTGGAATGTCTGGAACTATTCATATAGTAAAAAATAAAAAAAATAATTCATTTTCAAATACTAGTTTTTATAGCTCACCAAATTTACCTAAAAAACACAATCATATTGAGTTTTTTTTTAAAGATTTAAGAATGATTTATAATGATCCAAGAAGATTTGGTTTTTTTCAATTAATTTCAAATAAAAATGTTTTTAATAAAAGATTTCATAATTATGGCCCAGAACCTTTTGATAAAAAATTTAATTTAAAGTACGTAACTAAATATTTTGAAGGTAAAAATAAAAGTATAAAAAATTTTTTGATAGATCAAAGATTTGTTTCTGGAATTGGAAACATTTATGCAAGTGAAATTCTGTATTTATCTAAAATTCATCCACTTAAAGCAGCAAAAAGATTAAATAAATCTCAATGTAAAGAATTAATTCTTAATTCAAAAAAAATTTTGCTTAATGCCATAAAAAAAGGAGGTTCAACAATTAGAGATTTTAAAAATACAAGAGGTAATACAGGTCATTTTCAAAAAGAATTCCAAGTTTACGGTAGAAATAATTTAAATTGTAAAAGACCAGGCTGCTTTGCTAAAATTTGCAAAATTAATCAATCAAATAGATCCACTTTTTTGTGCAAAAAATGTCAAAAAATATAAATATATTATTGACCATATCTATTTAAGCCGCTATACCCCTGCAAAATAATGGCTAATACAAAATCAGCAATCAAAAGAATAAGACGAATATCAAAACAGACAGTTGTTAATAAAGCTAGAAAAAGTAAATACAAGAATGCTCTAAAGAAGATGAACGCTCTAATTGAGAGTAAAAAGAAAAAAGAGGCTTTAAAATTCTTACCTAAGTTGAATTCAGAGCTTATGAAAGTTGCAAAAACTGGAATTATAAAAAAACAAAATGCGTCTAGAAATATTTCGAGAATAACAAAAAAAATAGCTTCATTGTAACCGTCTATACTTCAAGTTGATTCAACTTCAAGAATACGCATTATATATGAGCTGGTGATTTAATATTACAATATTTAGAATTAGTAAAAAAATATTATATTTAATTCAATCATAAATTTTATTTTTTTTTAATACATAAAAAAAAAATTTGTCAAAGAATTTTTTTAAAAAAAATTTTTTACACAATCCCAGATTTAATTTTTTTTTGATTAAAGAAAATAATTTGTTGCATTAAGAACTATAAATGATGTAACTGGACTCTCTCCAAAAAAATGAGCAAAACTTATACAAATAAAAATTTCGATAAAGCTAATTTAGATTGGTCATTAATACAATCTGACTTAAAAATAAAATTAGGTATAGATGTTTATGAGAGTTGGATTAAAAAGATTGGGTTATTTGAGGAATTTAATAATTATATTTTGCTTGCAGTTCCTACTAGGTTCATTCGTGATTGGATCACGTCAAGATATTTAGATCAGATCTTGCAAACTATAAAAAAGCATAAAAAAGGGATTATAAGAATAGAGTTTAAAATCATTGAGAATAAAGACGATACTTTTACCAATTCAAATGATCAAAATAAAATTAGTGATTTAGAGAATATTTCATTTATCAAAGACTCATACCTTCAATATAACCGAATAGACCCCAATAAGAGATTTGAAAATTTTTTAATTGGTTCAAGTAATAAGATTGCTTTTGAGGCTTCTTTAAAAGTTTCAGAAAACATTTCATATTATAATCCACTTTATGTTTACGGTGGTGTTGGACTTGGGAAAACGCATTTATTGAATTCGATTGGACATGAAATGAATAAATATAAAAAAGTAATGTTTATTTCTGCCGAGCGATTTATGTATCAATTTGTAAAATCAATAAAATCTAATGATATGGTTAAATTCAAAGAATATTTTAGAAACACTGATGTATTAATAATAGATGACATTCAATTTATGAATGGGAAAGAGGCTATGCAAGAGGAGTTTTTCCACACTTTTAACGCTCTTTTAGAGAAAGGTTCACAAATTATTGTATCTGCAGATAGACCTCCAAATAAGCTAATAAGAATTCAAGAGAGAATAAAATCACGTTTTTCTGGTGGATTAGTGGTGGATATTCAAAAACCTGAGTATGACCTTAGAAAAAAAATTCTTAATCATAAAATTGATGAGTTGATGAGTTTGTATTCAGGCAAATTAGATATTTCAGAGGAGATCAAAGATTTCATAAGCACCAAGATAACAACAAATGTGAGAGAATTAGTTGGAGCTATAAATCGAATTGTCTCTTTTTCTAGAATTTATAATAAACTACCGAACTTAGCTGAAACAAAAGTTGTTTTGAAAGATTTACTAAATTTAAACGAAAATGCTGTAACTATAGACGCAATCCAAACTATTGTTTGTAAATTTTTTAAAATTAGTAAAAATGAAATGTTATCCTCAAGAAGGTCTAGATATTTGGTTAGACCTAGACAAACTGCAATTTATTTAACTAAACTCTTAACCACAAAGTCTTTACCAGAAATTGGACGAGAATTCTCTAATCGTGATCACACAACAATAATTCATTCGGTCAAAACAATTGAGCAATTAAAGGAAAAAAACCCAGACATGAAGGATAATATTAATAAATTAAAAAATATCATACTTTACAACAGAGAAAATGAAATTTAGCGTTAATCAAAAAGATCTTCAGGAAGCCTTAAGTTATTGTCAGGGAGTAATTGAAAAAAGAAGCACCCTCCCAATATTATCAAATGTTTTATTAGATGCTGGTAATTCAAAACTAACAATTACTGCTACAGATTTAGATTTAATTTTTGTTCATCAAATAAACAATGTTGAGATTTTACAGGAGGGAAAAACAACCACCTCTTCATCTATAATGTTTGATATTGTGAGAAAGTTCTCTTCAGATAAAAAAATAAATCTATCGATGAATAATGATAACAAACTTCAGCTTGAATCAGAGCAATCAATATTTAATTTGAATTGTATAAGCTCTTCAGAGTTTCCATTGACAGATGAAAATTTCAATCAAAACGATTTTAAGATTAATTCAAAACATTTTTTAAAACTATTAAATAAATGTAAATTTTCAGTCTCTAGTGACGAGACGAGACACTACTTGAGTGGTATATATTTTCATCAAACTGAGGTTGATGATAAAGTTTATCTTACAGCTGCAGCAACTGATAGTCACAGGATGTCTATATCTAAAATTAGAATAAATGATAAAATAAATTTTGATCCAATAATTCTTCCTAAGAAAACTATTTTTCAACTTTGCAATTTACTCGATAGCTACGATGGAGATTTAAAAATATCTAATTTAAAATCAAAAATAAAGTTTGAGTTAACTAATAGTATTTTAATTTCAAAATTAATTGATGGGAAATTTCCAAATTATATACAAGTGATTCCTAAAAATAACCAAAAAAAATTAGAGACTGATTTAAAACCATTTTTAGGATCTATTGATAGAGTAGCATCTGTCTCTTTAGACAAAAAAGATGGCGTAAAATTTCAATTATCTCAAGATAACCTAAATCTATCTGTCAATAATACAAATAGTGGAGATGGTAATGAAACTCTTAATGTAAAATTTAATTATGATTTAGAAATAAGTTTTAATTCTAGATATTTAATTGATGTAGCATCACAGCTTGAGGGAGATAAAATAGAATTGTTTTTTAATGACTCAGGTTCGCCAGCTTTAATAAAGGACCCAAGCGATTTCGATAGCATATATGTTGTGATGCCAATGAAGGGTTAATTAATCAAATCTAACTCTGAGTAGATTTTATTCTCTAAGGTTTTAAGAAAGATCTCTTTATCTAAATTATTACTAATACGTGGCATTATGGATATAGTTATAGTTCTATTGGAAGTTTTTCTTCCTGACTTAGGCCAGACATATCCTGAATTAATTGCAATTGGCTGACATGCAATATTAAGTTTCTCATAAATTCTAGATGCTCCTTTTTTAAAGGGTGGCTGGTCATTTGGCAAAACTCTAGTTCCTTGAGGAAAAATTATTAGAGGTCTATCTGAACTTGTAATTACATTTGAAATTTCATCGTAAAAACTAAGATTATCTTTTGTTATTTGACCTCTTTTGATTGAAATAGATCCAATCTTTTTTAAGTACCATCCAAATATTGGTATAAGTAGCAATTCTTTCTTAAGAATAAATACTGGTGAGTTAAATAAAGTTTGAAGAAAAAAAGTTTCAAACATTGATTGATGTGATGCTGCTATAAAAAATTTTTCATCTTTTATAATGTTTTCAGTTCCTTTAATTATAATTTTTGTTGAAAGAAAAAATTTTAGGCAAAAACTAGTCCAGTGACCCATTAACCTACCACCTAATAATACAACTTTTTGTGGCAAGAAAAATGAGGGTAAAAAAAATATTGAAATAATAATAATTCCAGTAAAAAAAAATAATGAAAATATGAAGTTTCTTAACATTGTGTTAAAAGCTAGATTATTTCCGTGTGCTTTTGTCTTTTTCTAATTACATTAATTTTTGAACCTTTAATTAATAATTCTATTGGTTTAGGTCTTAAATTATAATTTGAGCTTAAAGACATACCGTACGCGCCAACATCGCATATAGCTATTAAATCTTTTTCCTCTAATTTTTGAAATTTTTTTAATGTTATAAATTTATCAGTACTTTCGCAAATTGGACCAACGAATTCATAAGGTTTATTTGATATTTTATTTGATTTTATTACTGGCAATGTCCTATGAAATGCCCCATATAATGCGGGTCTCATAAGATCATTCATAGCAGCATCTAAAATTATAAATTTTTTCCTGCCACTGTCTTTAATATAAATAACTCTACTAATTAACATACCAGTATTGCCAATTATAGATCTTCCAGGTTCAAAAATAATTTTTACGTTATGTTTTTTGAGAAAATTATTTATTGCAATGTTATACTTTTTATAATTAAGTGTTTTTTCTTTATTAGAATAATTAATTCCCATACCTCCACCTAAATCAATAAATTCAAATTGATGATTAGTCTTATCTAAGATATGGCTAACAGCTTCTAGCATTTTTCCATAGGGTTTATGATCTAAAATTTGACTACCTATGTGAACACTCAAACATTTTAAGTCTATATTTTTTGAATTTTTACAAAAATCCACAATTTTATGAAATGTATCTTTATTTACTCCAAATTTATTCTCTTTTTTTCCTGTAGAAATTTGATTTAGTGTTTTTGCATCTGTATTAGGATTAAGTCTAACTCCAACCCTCACTTTTTTGTTCCTTAATTTTGCAAGTCTATTTATTTCCATTATTTCACTTAATGACTCAGCATTAATGAGTAGTATTTTTTTATTTATTGCAAAATTCAATTCACTAGAAGTTTTTCCAACTCCAGAAAATACTATTTTATTGGGTTTTATTCCTGCTTTTATGGCCATCATGAGCTCACCTAAAGAAACTACATCAGCCCCTAAACCAAATTTTTTAATTTCTTTTATTAAATTAACATTGGTATTAGATTTAACTGCAAAACAAATTAAAGGTGAAAAAGATTTAAAATTTTTTTTAAATTTATTTATATTTTCTTTTAATTTTGAATATGAATAACAATAAAAAGGTGTTCCAAATTTTTTAGCTATTCTCTGGAAATTGACTTTTTCCACTGTTAGTCTTTTATTAATATATTTCATGAAATTTTGTTAATTATAATTGTTGGTACTTTAATTTCTTTATTTAAAACTTTATATTCAGGATCACCTTTCTTTCCACAAGAAACTAAAATACAACAAACTAAAATAACAAATGTAATTTTTTTAATCATCTTAATTTTTTATATTTCCTTATCATCTTTTTGATATTATCAAAAGATGTTCCACCATAAGATTTTTTGGAATTGACAGAATTCTTTAAATCAAACACTTTTAGTACATCCTTTGTTAATGTAGGTTCTACCTTTTTTAAGTCTTCTATGGATAATTCATTTAGTTTTTTCTTTTTCTTTTCAGCTAAATTCACTAGCAAAGCTGTTTTTTGATAAGCTTTTCTAAAAGACATTGAATTATTCTTAACAAGGTAATCTGCTAAATCTGTTGCAGTAATGTAACCTGAGTATGCCAATTCAAGCATCCTTTTTTTATTAGGACTTACATTCTTAAGAATTTCATTAAATACTTTTAAACTTTGAAAAAGAACATCATATGATTTAAAAATAATTTCTTTATCATCTTGAAGATCTTTGAAGTATGAAAGAGGCAATCCTTTTAATATAGTAAACATTGAAAATAAATTACCAAAAGTAATTCCAGATTTACCTCTTAAGTACTCTAAAAGATCAGGATTTTTTTTTTGTGGCATTATTGATGAACCAGTTACTATTTTATCTGAGAGCTTAATTAGATTAAAACCATCAGAATTCCAGATAATTAATTCTTCAGAAATTCTTGATAAATGCAACGAACAAACAGAAACACTATAAAGAAAATCTAAAACGAAATCTCTATCCGCTACAGTGTCGATTGAATTATTTGTAGGCTTTTCAAAACCAAGTTTTTTTGTTGTATAGTTCCTGTCAATGTTAAAAGAAGTTCCAGTTAATGCAGCAACACCTAATGGGTTTTCATTTAGACTGTCTAAATTATTCTTAAATCTATCTTTGTCTCTTTTAAACATCTCTACGTATGCCATTAGATAATGTGCAAATGAAACTGCTTGTGCATTTTTTAAATGAGTGAAACCTGGCATAATAGTATCTACATTTTTTTGAGCTAAATTAATTGAATTTTTAATTACGTTATTTAACATGACACTAATTTTTTGATTAGCAGATTTAATCCAGATCTTAAAGTCAGTTATTACTTGGTCGTTTCTAGATCTTGCTGTGTGAACATAACCCGCTTCTTCACCAATTATTTGAAACAGTCGTTTTTCAATATTAATATGAATGTCCTCGTATTTTTTATTAAATTCAAATTTTTTATTGGATATTTCTTTTTCAATTTTATTTAGTCCATAAATAATTTTATTTTTTGTTCTAAAAGAAATTATTTTTTGTTTAAATAACATTTCTACATGAGCAATAGAACCATTTATATCTTCTTTATACAGTCTTTTATCTACATCAATAGAGCTACCTATTTTTTGTGAGAGATTAGAAGAATTATTTTTAATTCTTGTATTCCATATTGTCTGGTTGTTTTTATTTTTTACCATGATAATTAATTATACCTATTTAACATGAGATTATTAATAATATTTGTTTTAATGCTATCAAATTCTTTTGCTAGTGACGCATCCGTTATAAAAAATTTAGTCATTAATAAAGAGTTAAAAAATTACAGTGATATAACGTTTTTAAACATTAAAAATAAAGAATTATACTTAAATGATTATAAAGGAAATCTTGTTTTATTGAATTTTTGGGCAACTTGGTGTGCTCCATGTAAAGATGAAATGCCATCTTTAGATTTGTTAGCTGAAAATCCAGATTTAGATAATCTAAAGATATTTCCTATAAATATTGGAAAGGATAATAGTCAAAAATCTTTAAATTTCTTTGAAGATTTGAAGATAAAAAATTTAGAAATATATTTTGACTCACCCAATACATTGGCAAAGAAATTTAAATTAAGAGGTCTTCCTACAACTATACTTTTTAACAAAGATGGACTTGAGTTTGCAAGAATAATTGGATCAATCGACTTTGTTGATGAAAAATTTATTAAATGGTTAAGTAATTTTAATTAATTTTTAAAAAAATATGCAAAAGCAACTAAGGCTATAATTGCTATAAATTGTAGCAAGACTCTTAACTGCATTAATTTATTAGAGTATTTCTTACTTGTTTCTCCACCTTTAAATAAAGTTCCAATACCAAGAATTAGAACTAAACCAACAGCCACAAGTAAGATTATAGATAAAATTTTTACTAATATTCCAGAAATCATAAAATTATAGTAGGCTGTTTTATAGATAAAAAAACATAAATCAATTACTATGACATTTTGCCTTGATACAACCATTATAAAACCAGAAAAAGATGTGAAAATTGAAAACGCAGTCATTTTACTACATGGATACGGAGGTGATGGTAAAGATATAAGTATGCTTTCATTAAATTGGAAGAGACACCTTACAAATACGATTTTTCTCTGCCCGAATGGTCATGAACCTTGTCCAATAAATCCATCTGGGTATCAATGGTTTGATCTTACAAAAGATGATCCAAAATACATTTTAAATGAGACAATCAAGGCTGAAAAAAAACTCAATCAATTCATAGATGAGGTGAAAATTAAATATAATCTTGAAAACGATAAAATTTGTTTGTCTGGTTTTAGTCAAGGATGTATGATGTCAATTAATTTAGGGCTTACATCTAAGAATAAATTTAGTTGTGTTGTAGGTTTTTCTGGTAAGATTATTAATCAAGAGGATCTCAAGCAAAGAAAGAGAACATCAACAAATATTCTTTTAATTCATGGTGATTCTGATCAAGTTGTCTCACCCAATTATATGTTAGAGGCAAAAGATTTTTTTATCAGATCTAATATTGAAATAGAGACCCATTTAATTAAGAATTGCGACCATCATATTCCTATCGAAGCTTCCAGTATAGCATTAAATTATATTTTAAAAAAAATAAAATAAGTTCTTAATATTGAAATCATTTTTTATTTAAGTTAAGATTAATTTATGAACAACTTTATTGAACAAGATGTATCATTAGAAAAATGTCCTGCATTAGTTTTAAATGCTGATTATAGACCTTTAAGCTATTATCCTTTATCATTATGGTCTTGGCAAGATACAGTAAAGTCAGTTTTTTTAGATAGAGTAATTATAGTAAGTAGTTATGATAGAATTGTTCGAAGTCCATCGTTCAAAATGCAGCTTCCAAGCGTAATTGCTCTTAAAGATTACATAGTTCCACAATCTAAACCAAGTTTTACAAGATTTAATGTTTTTTTAAGGGATAAATTTTCTTGTCAATATTGTGGAAGCGGAGAGGAATTAACTTTTGATCATTTGTTACCAAGATCAAAAGGTGGAGAAACACACTGGGATAACGTTGTAACAGCATGTTCAGCATGTAATGTTAAAAAAGGTGGAAATTTATTAAAATCTTCAGGAATGAAACTCAATCAATATCCTTATCAACCATCAACTGAAGATTTACATAGAAACGGAAAGAATTTTCCTCCTAATTATTTACATAAAAGTTGGATGGACTATTTATATTGGGATGTTGAGCTAGAAGCTTAAAACTAAATTTTCTCAGAAATATTTATTGCTAATTTAGATCCAGTTTTGATAATTCTATCCATTATAGCGTAAAAGCCTTTTTTTGTTGCACCCTCTTCATAAGCAATATCCTTATGATCTAATTCATCTTGTCTAAATTTTGTAATTTTCTTTTTTAATTCTTCCTCTTCAGGACCAAGCTGATTAATTTGATCTAAATAATGTTTATCGATAACTTCTTCAACGGATGCTGTACATAGCATTGCAGCTTTTTTGCCTAATAATGTAGAGCCAAAACCCAAACCAACACCTAGCAAATCCCATAAGGGTAAAAATTTTGTTGGTTCTATATTTCTTTTTTTTATTTCTTTTTCAAAAAATTGACAATGTTCTATTTCGTGTTCTTTCATATCTTCAATTGTTTTTTTTAAACTTTCATTTTTTACAATAGTGTTTAAAGCTAATAATTGGCCTTCATAGATTTTGACAGCACCTCTCTCACCAGCATGATCAACTCTAATAAATTCCTGTACTCTTTTATTTGTTTTTTTCATATTTCTTAAAAATTTTTAAAAGTGTTATAATAAACAATAAACTAATTACAATATTAATGCTTGTGAGCGATAATCCAAAAATCTTAAATGTCACATCTTTACAACTTATTGTTTTTTCACCTAATTGTTTAAGCAAATCTTCTTTAGTGACAATTTCTGTCGAACTCTTTACTCCACAAACAGATGACTCCTGAAAAAAACCTTGTTCAATTCCAAAATGATAAAATGAAATTGCAAAAGAGAAGATAAAAGTGAGGATTAATAACATAACTAAAAATTTCTGATTTTTTCTAATTAAAAAGATTGCCATTATTATCATGATGCTTAATCCATAGGGAATTCTCTCTATTAAACATAAATTACAAGGCTGATGTCCGAGAATATATTCTATAAAAAAAGCAGAAATTAAAGCAATAAAGCTAAATAAAAAAATTATTTTTAAATAAAATTCAGCTTTTAAATTAAACATTAGATTTAAAAATTAGATAAACCACTAATCCAACAATAACAATTAATATCCCAATTATTGTAAACCATTTTGACCCATGTTTATCCATAAATTCATTAAACAAGTCTCCAAATTTATAAGAGAGATATGACACTAAAAAAAATCTTAACCCTCTAGAAATTAAACTTATTAAAACAAATATTAAAAAATTAAATCCTATGAGACCACTTGCAATCGTAAAAACTTTATAAGGAAGAGGGGTAAAACCTGCTAAAAAAAGAATCCCTAGCCAAGCATAAAAGCCATCATTTTTTATCAAGCTTTCTTTTAAATTATATAGTTTATCCTCATAACCATAAAAATTCATGATATGTGCTCCAAACTCGAAAAAGAATGCTCCAATTACATAGCCGAGCATACCACCTAAAACTGAAAATATTGTTGTTATAAAAAAAATTTTTTTAAAATCCGTTTTTTTGGAGATTACCATCGGAACAACCATAATGTCAGGAGGAATAGGAAAAAAAGAGCTCTCAACAAATGACACAATTGCTAAGTAATATTTAGAACTTTTGTGACCTGCTAAATCTAAACATTTTTTGTAAAGATTTTTAAACATTTTTTGGTTTTAATATAATTTTAGTTCTTATACTATTTAATAAATTATTAAACAATCGGGGCGAATGGCGGAACTGGTAGACGCGCACGACTCAAAATCGTGTTTCGCAAGAAGTGAGAGTTCGATTCTCTCTTCGCCCACCAAATTATGCAATTAAGTAGAATAAACAGTTTAGTAGAACTTTTTTTTTCCAAGTATAAAGAAATAAACTCAGTTGTCGATAAGCCATTTTTAAAATGGTTAAAAGAAAATGAAAAAAATTTTTTTACTTGGGAACAAGTTGCGTTAAAAATTCAAATTTTGTCTCAATACTTAAGAACAAATTTAGCTGATGGAGACCGATGTATACTATTATCTGAAAACCGACCAGAGTGGCTTATCTCTGATATATCGATTATGAATGCAGGTGGAGTAACGGTTCCACTATTTACAACTTATTCAGAGAAAGATTATGAATACATCATTAATGATTCTAAGCCAAAAATTTGTATAGTCTCTAATGAAATCCAATTAAAAAAAATTCAAAAATTTATTTCAGAGGAAATAAAAGTTTTATCTATTGAAAATATAAATGAAAGAGTTGAGAACCTAGAAAATATATTTGATGCATATTTAAAAAAAGAGAAATCAGATATTCATATAAGTTTTAATCAAAATCTTGAAAGGAAAGATCTTGCCTGTATAATTTATACATCTGGAACGACTGGTAATCCTAAAGGAGTAATGCTTAGTCATGGAGGAATTTTATCAAATTGTGAGGGAGCTCAAGAAATATTAAACAAACTAGTTCAGGATAGTGAACCTACTTTTTTAACATGGTTACCATTATCTCATTCATATGAGCATGCAGTTCAATTTGTTCAAATCTCACTTGGTGCAAAAATTTATTATGCCGAAAGTCTAGAGAAGTTATTATCCAATATGTCCATTGCAAAACCTACGATTATGACAGCTGTCCCAAGATTTTATCAAAATTTGTACAGTAAAATTTCAATGAATTTTTCAAAACAAAAAGGGTTTAAGAAAAAACTGATATTATCCACTATCTCACTAGGTACCAAAAAACTAAATAATGAGAATTTAACATTGAGAGAAAAATTAATTAATTTTTTTTGTGAAAAACTTGTAAGAAAAAAGATTAAAAATCAGTTTGGTGGAAAACTAAAGGCTTTTGTATCTGGGGGAGGTGCTTTAGATCAAAAAATTGGGGAATTTTTAAACGCAATAGGATTACCAACACTCCAAGGCTACGGTCTTACAGAGGCCTCACCTGTTGTAAGTTGTAATATTCCTGGAAAAGTCAAAATCGACACAGTAGGTCCTCCTTTTAAAACAAACCAGGTAAATATAGCTGCGGATGGTGAAATCTTAGTTAAAGGTGAAAATGTCATGCTTGGTTATTGGAACATGAAAAAGGAAACAACTGATGTAATAAGAAATGGCTGGTTGCATACTGGTGATATTGGAGAGATCACAGAAGATGGAAACTTAAAAATTACTGATAGAAAGAAAGAAATAATAGTTAATCTTGGTGGTGACAACATTTCACCATCTAAAATTGAAAATTTATTATGTTTAAATGAAAAAATTAAACAAAGTTTTGTTTATGGTGACAAAAAAACT
>CACFEW010000005.1 GCA_902565385.1 uncultured Pelagibacteraceae bacterium
AATATGAAAAGTGGAAACATACAGACCTTACAATAGACGCTGTAAAAGGAATTGGAGGCATGTTTTCATTAGACAATGGAACGGGAAGAAGATTTTTAACAAAATCTGAAATATGCCTTGTAGTGGATAACGAAAATCCAAATCATTAATAAAAAGTACAAAAACATTTAATGTCAGTCTTTCTGAGCTCTCAAAAAATCATTAAAGATTGGATAGATTATAATGATCATATGAATGTATCATATTATCTTTTGATCTTTGATAAATATGGAGCAGACACTTTAAACAATATATTCAAAATGGGAGAACATTCAGCAAAAACAACTGGCAAAAGCACGATGATTGTAGAGTCAAATATTACCTATAATCAAGAGCTCAAAGTTGATGATGAGGTTGATGTTAATCTAATTTATTTTGATCACGATAAAAAAAGACTGCAATATAAAATGGAAATGGTTCATAAAGAAAAAAAGTTTCTCGCATCAACTATAGAAGTTCTCGCTTTATATGTTGATCTAAATAGTAGAAAAGTTTCTGAATTTGAAGATGAAAAAGTAAAAATTATGGATGATTTTATCCAAAAACATTCTTCAAAATTTAATAATGAAAATCTTAAATTTTCCTCAAAATTAAAAAAAAATTAATATAACTTCCAGTCCGTAGCCGGAAGTTATACCAAAAGATTATTGACCCGGGGCTTTGTAACCAATTTTACTAGCTTTTGTTGTAGCTTTTGTAAAATCAATTGCCTCAAGCATTGTTAAGTTTTTTACAGCTCCTGATGCTTCAACAACCAATTTAATTGCTGCAAAATCATCAAAACTTGGAACTTCAGTAACAACTATAAAATCATAAGAACCTCTAACGATATCCATACTATGCATTGTTCCACCCATAGCTTTTGTTAATTGTTCTACAACAGCTTTTCTATCACTTGTTGGATCTTTTAAAAAACCCTGAAAAGCTTTTTCAGTGTAATTACCCATTATATATGCTTTCATCTTGAACTCCTTTTTTTAATAAGAGTATCATCTAATCAGAGATAATTAATGTGTAAAAATTACATAGTAGACACAACTTATAGTAATGCTAAATTGAATTTATGTACGAAAAATTTGGACAATTTATCGATGGTAAATGGCAAAAATCATCAGATGGAGGAACTTACGAAGTAATTAATCCAGCAAATGAAGAAGTTTTGGGAAAAGCCTCTAAAGCTACGCCTGAGGATGTTGATAGAGCATTAAAGTCTGCTGCAAAAGGATTAGAAGTCTGGAAAAAAACTGCTCCTTGGCAAAGATCTTACATCATCAGAAGAATAGCAGACAAAATGAGAGAGAAACAAGATGTGCTTGCTAAATGGATGACATTAGAAGTTGGAAAACCTTTCGCAGAAGCTAAAGGTGAAGTAGGAGGTGCTGCAGATATTTTTGAGTGGAATGCCGAAGAAACAAAAAGAATTTATGGACAAACTGTTGAAAGTAGATTTGAGGATACAAGAGTACATGTTTACTATCAACCAGTTGGTGTTGTTGCAGCATTAACACCTTGGAATTTTCCTGCGGTATTATCTGCTAGAAAAATTTCAACTGCATTAGCGGCTGGCTGTTCTGTTATAGTTAAACCCGATGTAATAACTCCAGGAATTGTAATGGAGATGGTTGATATATGTAGAGAATGTGGTGTCCCACCAGGCGTAGTGAATCTTTTATCAGGTGATCCACCAAGTATCGCTCAACAATTGATAGCTTCAGATATAGTTAAAAAAATTTCTATAACCGGGTCATCGAGAGTTGGAAAGCTAATATTGAAACAAGCCGCAGATAAAGTTCAAAGAGTAACAATGGAGTTGTCAGGTCATTCGCCTTTTATTGTATTTGATGATGCTGATGTAAAAAAAGCAGCTGATATGGCAATTGCTGCTAAATTTAGAAACAATGGTCAAGTTTGTATATCGCCAAACAGATTTTATATTCACGAAAGAAAAAAGGACGAATTTGTAAATTTATTTATTGAGAAAACAAAAAAATTGAAAATAGGTGACGGTATGGATCCCTCAACTCAATTGGGTCCATTAACCACAAAAAAGAGGCTAAACGAAATAGAGGAATTAGTTGAAAAAACTAAAGAAGAAGGTGCAAAAGTTTTACTTGGTGGAAAAAGACCCTCTGGGTTTAATAAAGGTTTTTATTATGAACCTACAATATTTGATGATGTAAAAGATGATTTTACGATAATGAAACAAGAGCCTTTTGGGCCATTGGTACCAATGTTATCATTTAAATCTTTCGATGATGTAATTAAAAGAGCTAATAATCATGAGCTTGGTTTATGTAGTTATGTATGTACCAACTCAATGGAGACAGCACATCTTGCATCAGAACAATTAGAGACAGGTTCAGTCGCTGTTAACACACCTATGGTAGCTATTGCTGAAGCACCTTTTGGAGGAATTAAACAAAGTGGTTATGGACGTGAAGGTGGGTCAATGGCAATAAAAGATTATCTAAACATTAAATATACTCATCTTGGAATTAAAGGTTAATTGATGAAACTTTTAAGGGTTGGTGAGCATGGTAATGAAATACCTGCAATTATTGACAATCAAAATAATTTTCGAAATTTATCAAATATTTTAAAAGATTTTACACCAGAGAATTTGAATTTTGAAAATTTAGATAAAATAAAAAAGCTAGATTTAAATTCTCTTCCATTGATTGAAAGCACCAAAAGAATTGGACCATGTGTAATAAAACCAGCAAATTTTATCGCAATAGGTTTAAATTATAAGGCTCATGCTGAGGAAACAAATTCTGATGCTCCAAAAGAGCCAATTGTTTTTAATAAATCTCCAAATTGCATTGTCGGACCAAATGATAATATTGTAATACCAAAAAATTCAAATTCTTTAGATCACGAAGTTGAAATTGCAATTATTATTGGAAGTAAAGCCAAATACGTTAAAGAGGATGAAGCTCAGAAACATGTACTAGGTTATTGTATCTGTAATGATATAAGTGAGAGGGAATGGCAAAAAGATAGAGGCGGTCAATGGGTAAAAGGTAAATCTGGAGACACTTTTGGTCCATTGGGTCCGTATTTGGTAACAAAGGATGAAATTGATAATCTATTTAATTTAAATTTATCTTTAGATCTTAATGGAAAAAGAAGACAAACAGGAAATACTAGTCTAATGATATTTAATTTTAATTTTTTGATTTCACATATCAGTCAATTTATAACTTTAATGCCAGGTGATATTATCACAACAGGTACACCTGCGGGAGTGGGGATGGGAATGAATCCACCAGATTATTTAAAAGATGGTGATGAAATGATTTTAAAAGTAGACAATCTTGGGGAACAAAAATTGAAAGTTGTTAAAGAAAAGTAATGATTGAATTAATTATTGCATTTGGAGCTGGATTGATAAGTTTTTTATCACCATGTGTTTTACCACTCATACCTGGTTATATTTCTTATATTTCTGGAAGTTCTATAGATGAACTTGTTGATAAAAAGAACATCAATTTATTTCCAATTATTCTATTTACAGTTGGCTTTTCTTTAGTCTTTATAACTTTTGGAGCAGCTTCAACTTTTCTTGGACAAATTTTTCTGGAGAATTCTTATGAATTAAGAATAGCCGCAGGACTAGTTATAATAATCTTATCACTTCATATAATTGGAATAATAAATTTAAAATTTTTAAATTATGAAAAGAGAATTCAAACAAATATTAACAAAAGTGTATTTAGCCCAATATTAATAGGAATGGCATTTGCATTTGGTTGGACACCATGTATTGGGCCTATTTTAGGATCTATTTTAGTTTTAGCTGCAACTGAGGAAAGTTTAAGCCAAGGAATATTATTGTTATCTTTTTATTCTATTGGATTAGCTATTCCGTTTATTTTATCAGGTTATTTAATACAAAGGTTCCTGATCTTTTCAAAAAATTTTAGAAAGAATATTAATTTAGTATCAAAAATAGGTGGAATAATTCTACTAATTACTGGTATTTTGATATTAACTAATCAATTGCAAGCCTTGGGATATTATTTATTAAATATTTTTCCATTCTTACAAAATTTTGGGTAAATTAAATTATGAAAATTTATCAAATAGATTCTAGTGCTAGAAAAGATGGTTCAACTTCAAGAGCTTTAGCAAAAAAACTTTTAGATAAAATAAAAAAACCTGATGATGAAGTTATTTATAGAGATCTAAATGATGAAATGGTTTTTGTGTCCAATTTAACAGAGTCGGGGATGAAAATAGATCCAAAAGATCAAACAGAGACACATAAAAAAATGTTCAAACTTTCAGATACACTTGTAAAAGAATTAAAAGAGAGTGATATTATAATCATTTCTGCTCCAATTTATAATTATGGACCTCCAGCAACTTTAAAAGCCTGGTCGGATCTTGCAGCAAGAGTAGGGGAAACCTTTAGATTTAAACCCAATGGAAGAAGGGAAGGGTTACTAAAAAATAAGAAAGCTTATCTAGTAATTACTTCGGGTGGGACAAAGCTAAATAGCAATGAGGATTTTCTAACTCCTTGGTTGAAGTTTATTTTAAATTTTTTTGGCATAGAAAAGGTAGAGGTAGTAAGTGCCGATCAAATGTCCCTAGATTATGAAAAATCAATAAAAGAGGCTGAGAAACAGATAGAAAATTTATCCTAATAATTAAATTTTTTTTTTAAATGTTTAAGTCTTCCTTCGGTACTATCATAATCAATATAACATCCCTGAAGAAAACGATTTCCTTCATTAGCATCATAAGTGGTTCTGCCATGCAATAATCTATAGTTATCCATCATTAACAAATCCCCTGGGAGTAGTTTAAATTCTATTCTATAATTTTCTGAATTATAGAGTTCAGATATTTTTTTTCTTGCAGAATAAAATAAATCTAATTTTTCTTTGTCAATTAATGGGACAAAATCTAATCTTGGACTAAAACGTACTTGTTTAAAATTACCGTTTTCATCCAACTGAATCATTTCAGCCCAATCTTCTAAAATCACACTTTCATCAATAAATTGAAAACGTATTTTTACCTCCGTTAAAATTTTATAATATTCTGGAAAATCTTTTTTAAGTTTCTCAGAAACAGTATATCCATCAACTAGAGTTGATAAACCGCCCGTAACCTCATTTTCTATACAATGAAGCATTTGAATACATGGCACAGGATTTCTATATGGATTATCAGTATGAGGAGCCAAAGGCAAAGAGGTGTAAGCTAAGTCATTTGGATTTGGTTTTGATTTTACATTAAAGAATTCACCAAAGTTTGTGCGTCTCACACTTCCTATAGAATTTGCAAAGTTTATAATAAAATTATTTTTTGTTGGCACATTTTTAAAAATTACAAAGCCATATTGATAAAAATTAATCAAGGCTTTGTACATTTCATCTGTTTCAAATAAATTTTCTTTGAATTTGAAAGTATTTTGATCTCTAAATGAAGAGTCCCACTTTATTTTTTCAATTTGTTTCACATCATTAATATTTGAAAATTCTTTAAAAATATCAACTATAGCAATTTTTGTTGAAGCCCCGTCATTGAATTTAATTTCTAAAAAATTACTATTTAAGCTTAAATCTTTGATTTGAATGTTTTCTGATAATTGAGTTGGGTCAAATAATCTTTGTTGAGTAGACTTGTCAACAAATTTTTCTCCGTTAACTCTTTCTCTAAGCCAAAATGGGTGGATCTCTTTTTTATGACCCTTATTTTCAAAAAATACTTTGTTATCTTTTAACTCTAATTTCATGTATTTTTAAATCATTATTTAAAATTTTGCTTTAATCAATAGTAATAAAATAGTATTAGAGCGTTGTGCAAATTTTAAAATCATCAGATTATAAACTTTATTCTAAGTTCATTGAAAGTTTAGCTAAGAAATTAACTAGATTTTATTACTCTAAATTAAATAAACCCTTTAAAGTATCGAATAAACTTAGAAGCGGTTATGACCCTGTAACAACTGCTGACAAGGCTTTTGAACGATTCATTAGAAATGAGATTAAAAAAAGGTTTCCAAATCACCAAATTATAGGTGAAGAATTTGGCTATAAAAAAACTAAAAGTGATTATTCATGGGTTATAGATCCCATAGATGGAACTCGATCATTTGTGATAGGAAATCCAACTTGGAGTAATTTGATATCTTTAAATTATAAAGGTAACCCAGTCGTAGGTCTTGCAAATTTTCCAATTCTTAAAAAGTTTTATTTTAATACCTCATTTAATTCTGCGTATGTTTCAGAAAATGGAAAGAAAAAGAAAATACTTGTAAACCAAAAAGCAACTTATTCTAAAATGAAATTGTCAGCAGCTTTTCACGGCAGTCTGTCATTAAATAAACAAAAAAAAATTCCTCAAATTTTAAGAAGAATGCAATTTCCCTGCTCGGATGCTTTAAGTTATTCTCATTTTGCTGAGGGTAAACTTGATGTTGTTATTCAATGTGGAAATAAAATTTGGGATATTCATGCCTTAATACCAATTATTGAGGCTGCAAAAGGGATTGTCTCGACTTGGAAAAATGATGATGCCAAGAAAGCTGGAAATATTATTTGCTCATCTAATAATAATTTACATAAAAAAATGCTTAAAATTTTAAAACCAGTTTCTAGCTAGTTTTACCCAAAGTATTTAAAATAATTACACCAATAATTATTAAACTTATTCCAATAATCCCATAAAGGTTTGGCATTTGCTGATATTTGAAAACACCAAACAGTGTTACTGCAGTAATCGTTAAACCTCCATATGTTGCGTATGTAAAACCAACTGGGATAATATTCATAGCTTTAGATAAACAAAAAATACAAGCAACTATAGATATGATACAAAAAATACTTGGCCCAATTATTGTAAATCCATTAGTTGATTTTAAAAAACCATTTGAAGTTATTCCAAGAAGTATTGCTAAAGCTAAAAAGATATAACCAGATAAATTTGCCATAAATTATCCTGTTTTACCCAGTAGATTAACAATTAAGACTCCTGATATAATTAATATCAAACCAATGATTGTGAATAGATCAGGCACTTGATTGAATTTATATAATCCAACAATTGAAGTCGCTACTATGCATAAACCAGCAAAAGATGCGTAGGTAATACCAACAGGTATAGTTTTCATCACTATTGAAAGAGTAAACATGCAACCAATTATTGTGATTGCAGTAATTAAACTAGGAACTAACAATGTGAAACCATTTGCACTTTTTGCAAAACTATTTGCTGCAGTTCCTAATATGACAGCAAGTATAAGAATTAGAAAAGCTATAATGTTACTCACAAATAAAAGATATTCTTATTTGGTAATTTTATCTACAAATTTTTTAATCGGGGGACCTACAAGAAGGGCAGCAATTATTGCAATTGGAAGACTTACTGACCATGCTTTAAAAAAACGGTCGACATACTCATTATCCATTCCAGTATTTATATAAGTAATTATTAGTGTCATTAAAAGACTCATCCCAAATCCCATAACTAATATAAATAAAAGGTTAGAATATTTTTTTGGAAACATTTTTAAATACTTTGTTTCTGCAATTCAATTTGAAGCTTTTCCATCATAATCATAGGAGACTTCAAAAACGGATGAACTTTATGAGCTTCAATGTAACTATCAATAGCTTTTTCGTAGTTTTTTAAAGCTGTTTGAACTAAACCTTGGCCTGTTAGTGCACCGAAATGTCTTTTTTCTATCAAAAGCACTTTATCAATATCAGCTTGTGATAGCTCGTATTTACCCATTAAATATAATACCGTTGCTCTTTTATTCCAGGCCTCTGCCCAATTAGGATCAAGTTTAATGACTTCAGTAAATTTATCATATGCAGCATCAAGTTTATTCTCCATCATTGCAGATGAACCATCAGCTAATAACTTTGTTAAATTATTTTTAGTTGGATGAGTAGTCCAAAGATCCCAAATTTTATCCTCTATTTTTTTTGAATTTTCAAAGTTTAAAGCACTTTTTAATTGAACAAATAATTTATCAATTTCTTTTTTATTATCGTCAGCCAATAAAGGCGATGAAAATAAGAAAAAAATAAAAATGAATGAAATTTTTTTCACTTACTTAGACATTGGAGTAGCGCCAGTTTCTAAACTAACAATTTTTCCGTCTTTATATCTATAAACCGCCATTACAGCTTCAACATTTCCGTCATTAAATGTAACAAAAGAATGGTGTACACCCACTTCATCATTTTCATATACAACCCTAGTTTTATCTTGATTGATATCTCCACTCATTGCCCATTTTATAACATCAGCTTTTCCTAAAGAATTTCCAGATTTATGCATCGTGAATTTAAAATCATCATGCAAAAGTTCATTCATAGTTGCCTCATCTTTTTTGTCTATTGCATCAGTATATCTTTTTAATATCGACATTTTATACTCCTTTAATTATTATTCCGTTACCAATTGAGTTTTCTAAACGGATTTGTTTAATTGGTTTGTATTCATCAGAGTTATACCACTCTAAAGCTTTTTCATAACTTGGAAATTTAATAACAACTGTTCTAGGATATGCCCAAGTTCCTTCTAATACTTTTGTTTCACCACCTCTAACAATATATTCTCCACCAAATTTTTCAGCAATCGGTTTCACTTTTTCTACGTACTCTTTATATTCCTCAGGTTTTTTTACCTCTATGTTGAATATTGCAAACCCAGACATTAAGTGTAAATTTTATCAGCTAAACCGTAGCATAAAATTGCACTCATAATTGTAAATACAAACGGTGCAATAACACCCTCGTTTGTAGTTTTTTCATTCACACCTGTTTTATTTATTTTAATAGAATAAAAATTACATAAAAAAATACATAGGTTATTTATAAAAACTAAATTTAAGAATCCCCATGTGTTTTCCAAACCCCCAGGTCTTATAAAACCTACATAGATTGACATTAAAAATACAGCGAGCATAAATGCTCCTGCCATTCTAATCATTATTGCTCCACTTGGATCTATACCAAATCTTTCCATGAAGCTTTTAGTGCCAAAAATAGTTTGAAATGCGTAAACACCAACTCCAATAAAGTGAACTAAATAAATTATTAAATAAAATATCCCATTAAATTTTTCTAACATTTTTTCTCCTAATCGTTAAAAACCATTCTCATTTCATCCTGAATTGTGCCTTCTTTAAAAACACCCTTCATTTTTTTCTGAAGTTCAATGAATTCAGGATCAGCTGACATGTTTGTATCATTTTCAAATGCTTTATCAGTAAACTGCTCGCCCACAAGTGTTTCTCTTACCGTCCTTGGGTTACCACCAATTTGAAATGAAAAGTAAACTTCATGATCTGGATAATGTTTTTTTCTAACTTTTGCCAAACCTTTAGAGATTTCCATAGCTTCATCAAGTTTATCATCGTAAACACCAATGGTTCTTGTATAGATTGCTTTCATAAATTTCTCTTTTAAGCGTTATAGTCCATCACTTGGTCAGTACACTCAGTAAATTTATGTGGCTCAAAGAAATCATTCATTTGACCCAATTGATTATTGATATCCGCTTCACTGTTAGCTTTCCACCAACAAAACATTTGCATTGTATCACCTGGAGTGTTCCAAGTCATTTGACATGCTGCTTTATCACTTGTCATTGATTTAACAATGTCTTCCATTTTCATTGAAGCTACTGTTTCACTAAATTTTTCTTTCATTTCTTTCGATTTGAAAGTGTGAGTTACCATATAGTTTTTCATTTTTTCCTTTCAGTTATTTTGCTTTGGTTAAATGATAAACTGAGTAACTATCTAATACTGCTGACATAATAGGTTTTGATACTTCAGTTCCCTCTATAAATTTATATAGAGCTGCCTCGTCAGTACAAAAAATCTTAAACATAACGGTGCTTTTATCTGGTGTTACTGTTCCAATTGTTTTTTCTACTACTGCAACTTTTGCTCTTTCTGCTAAACCTTCAGGTGATTGCATAAATCCCATAAATTTTTCAAACATTCCCTCTTTTAATTTAGCTACTACTAACATTTCTTTTTCCATAAATTTCTCCCTAATATAAAGTTTGAACTACTTTTTTTACTCTTTCAGCTCCATTAGGAACCAAAGCTTCAACAAACGTATGACATTTGTCAGTTTTAGCTTTGTCGTATTTTGAGCCATAATGTTTATCTACTGCTTTGTTTACTCCAGCATCCCAATCTTTTTCTTGAATACCTATTTCAAGAGCATATGTTTTAAGAACTTTTACAGTTGAAATTGATTTTTCTTTCATTCCGTACTCAAATTTTTCACCTGATGGAAGAAAGTAGTTAGCCATATAAATACCAACACAATCCCATGCTTTTGATTTATCTTTGTCACTCATTCCTGCATTTGCAGATGTAAAAATGAAAAATGACAAAACTATAATAATTTTTTTCATAATTCCTCGACGTTAATTAATATTAATATAAAAATGTAACTGTTTTGTTACATGCCTGGTATGCGTTATTATAACCAGCTAGGAATAGGGAGGTTTTTTTCCTTTAAAAAGGATTTATTAAACATCTTTGAGTTGTATTTATCTGATCTATCACAGAGAATTGTTACAATTGTTTTTCCTGGACCTAGCTCTTTTCCTAATCTAATTGCACCTGCAATATTTACTCCACAACTAGTTCCTAAACTTAACCCCTCATGCTGTATTAAATCATAAAGCACGGGTAAAGACTCTAGATCACTGATTGAAAAAGCACCATCAATTTTAGCTTCAGCAAAGTTTTTAGTTATTCTGCTTGAACCAATACCTTCAGTTATTGATCCACCCTCAGCTTTAAGTTCACCATTCATGATATGATTATAGAGTGCAGAGCCTGTTGGATCTGACAAATAAATTTTTATATTCTTATTTTTTTCTTTTAAAAATTTACTTACACCACCGATGGTGCCTCCAGTTCCTGATGCGCAGACAAAGCCATCTACTTTACCACCAGTTTGTTCCCAAATTTCTGGCCCAGTCGTTTCGTAATGACCTTTTGCATTAGCAGTGTTATCAAATTGGTTTGCCCAAACTACACCCTTGTTATTTGTACTTTTTAATTCTTCAGCAAGACGACCCGCAACTTTTACATAGTTACCATCATCTTTATAAGGCTTGGGCGGCACCAGTCTAAGATCTGCACCGATATTTTTTAAAGTATCTTTTTTTTCTTGGGTTTGGTTGTCATTCATTACGATTATTGTCTTATAACCTAAGGAATTTCCTAAAAGACATAAACCTATCCCAGTGTTACCTGCAGTACCTTCAACAACGATTCCACCTTCCGAAATTAATTTCTTTTCTTGTGCATCTTTTATTAGCGCAAGAGCAGCTCTATCTTTAACGGATCCACCTGGATTTAGGTACTCCGCTTTTCCATAAATATTACATCCAGTGATCTCAGAGGCTGCTTTTAATTTTATTAAAGGTGTATTGCCAACCGACTCAATAAAGTTATTTTTTATTTGTGACATTAATCTTTATCTTTATCAGTAACAGCGTAAGGTTGAAATCCTTTTGTAGCATCACCAACTCTTGTAGCTGGAATTCCTACCATTATTGATTTCTCAGGAACATTTTTAGTAACCACTGCATTTGCACCGATTAAAGAATTTTTGCCAATTATTATTGGTCCTAAAATTTGAGCACCGGATCCAACAACAACATTATCTTCTAAAGTTGGATGTCTTTTAGTATTTCTTTGATCATTAGTGTTTATACTTGGAGCAATTCCACCTAATGTAACATTATGATAAATAGTAACATTATTTCCAATTTCAGACGTCTCGCCGATTACAACTCCCATACCGTGATCAATAAATAAATTTTTTCCAATCTTTGCCTTTGGATGAATTTCTATTCCTGTTAAAAATCTTGAAAATTGAGAAATGATTCTTGCAACTAAATCAAATTTTGCTATCGCAAAAAAATTTGCAATTTTATGAAAAAAAATAGCCTTAACCCCTGGATAAGTTAAGATAAGACTTAACTTAGATTTTGCCGCAGGATCTCTGTCTATTATAGATTGTAAAAAATCATTCATCTAATTTTGTCAGCTTGATAAAAATAATTAATGTCTATATAGTGCTTTTAAACAGTATTTAAAGGAGAAATAATGTACAAAAATACTAATTGTTTTCATCTAGCAATCCCATGTGGAGATCTAGAAACAGCAAAAAAGTTTTATAGTGAAACTTTGGGCTGCCGACTTGATAATTCAGCACAAGAGTGGGCTGATGTTGACTTTTGGGGAAATGAATTAACTCTCCATGCAAGTGAGCATAAACTAGATAACGAAAGACACGATGTAGATATGGGTAACGTTTCTGTTCCACACTTTGGAGTTCATTTATCAAGAAAAGATTTTGATACTTTAAAAAATAGATTAAAAGAAAAAGGTGCAAAGTATTATGATGAACCTTATCTAAGATTTAAAGGAACAAAATACGAGCAAGAAACATTTTTTGTAAAAGACCCTAACGAAAATATTCTAGAGATCAAAACTTTAACTGCTAATCCAGAATAATTTTAGTTTAGATGGAATACCTGGTATTAGGTTTTATTACCGGGCTTAGTTTAATCCTAGCGATTGGTGCTCAAAATATCTTTGTAATAGAACAAGGTCTTAAAAAACAGTATGTTTTTTTAGTCTGTTTAATTTGCTCATTTTCAGACCTAATTTTAATATTTTCAGGCATTCTTTTATTCCACTTTTTTCATCAATATTTTAATATATTTGTAGAGCTAACTTTAAACATCTGTTTAATAATTTTTTTAATCTATTTCATATATTCAAAAATTAAATCTTTTAGTGTTAGTGCTAATTTCAATATTGAAAAAAAAGAGATTACTAGTGCTAAGATTATATTAAAGACACTTGGTTTCACCTACCTAAATGCACATGTTTATTCTGATACAGTTTTCTTTTTAGGAAATTTTTCAAAAAATTTTTTATTTGATGAAAAAATTTATTTTGGTGTAGGCGCTTCTATAGCATCTTTTATATTTTTCTTTTTACTTGGTTATTCATCGGTATATTTTTCAAGATATGCTCAGAGTGATAAAACATGGAAATATATTAATGGATTCATTATTAGCTTTATGTCTTTGCTCACAATTTATATAATTAAAGAAACGGCATATTTTCTTTAGTTAAAAGCATTTTTGAGTGACAATTATAGCGCATGTTAAAATCTCAATTTCAAATTAATCTTATTTATTATGCTTTTAAGAAGAAAGTTTTTAAAATTGTTAGGTCTCTCTATACTTTTTGTGTCATTACCTTATCAATTCTTAAAATCAGCAACAAAAAAACTTATTAATCCTGATCTTAGTAAAGCTCAAAAAGATATAATGTTTAATGAAAGCACTGAGAGACCATTTACCAGTGAATTACTAAAAGAAAAAAGAGATGGATTTTATCATTGTGCAAATTGTGGAGCAAAGTTATTTTCATCAAAAGCAAAATTTGATAGTGGAACGGGTTGGCCTTCCTTTTCTGAGGCTTTGCCAGGAGCTTTTAAAACTAAGATTGATTATTCTTTTGGAATGAAAAGAATTGAATATCATTGTGCAAATTGTGGTGTACATCATGGCCACGTTTTCTTAGACGGACCTACTGCTACTGGAAAAAGATTTTGTAATAATGGATTGTGTTTAATTTTTGTACCAGAGAATTAATTAGAAAAACCATATTTTCTAAGTCTTACATCTCCTGTTCTCGCATGAGCTTCCATTCCCTCATATCTAGAAATTCTAGCTGCAGCAGCACCAACTAATTTAGTAGATTCTTTTGTCATTCTTTGAAAGCTTAAAGTTTTAATAAATTTTCCAACAAATAATCCGCCAGTGTATCTTCCTGCACCTTTAGTTGGTAAGATATGATTTGTACCAGAACATTTATCGCCATATGCAACAGTTGTTTCTTCACCCACAAACAACGAACCATAATTTGTTAATCTTTCATGAAACCATTCTAAGTTTTCGGTCTGTACTTCTAAATGTTCAGGTGCATATTCGTCACTAATTTTCACTATTTCTTCATCAGTGTCACAAAGAATTACTTCACCATAATCTCTCCACGCTGCTTCAGCACTTGTTCTTGGAACTTCTGGAAGTTCTGCAATTAATTCTGGAACTCTTTTCATTACTTTTTCGGCTAATTCTTTACTAGTTGTATAAAGCCAACATGGTGAGTTATATCCATGCTCAGCTTGTCCTACTAAATCTACCGCAACAATTTCTGGATCAGCTTTAGCATCAGCTATAATTCCAATTTCAGTTGGTCCTGCAAACAAATCAATACCAACTTTTCCATACAAAATTCTTTTAGCCTCAGCCACAAATTGATTTCCTGGACCTACAATTATATCTGCTGGGGGATTTTTGAATAATCCATTGGTCATTGCTGCAATTGCAGGAACTCCTCCTAAATTTAAAATAACATCTGCACCGCAAAGATCAGCTGTGTATACAATAGTAGGGTGGGCACCAACACCTTCTTTAGGAGGACTACATGCAATAATATTTTTTACTCCAGCAACTTTTGCTGTAGTTACACTCATTACAGCAGATGCAATATGAGCGTATCTTCCACCCGGGATGTAGCAACCTGCTGTATTAACAGGCACTAATTTTTGACCTGCATACAAACCATCAGAAAGTTCTACTTCAAAATCTTGTCCATAATTTTTAAGTTGTGCTTCAGCAAATTTTCTAACTCTTTCAAATGAAAATTGAATATCATCTTTGGTTTTTTGATCTAAAGTTTTTTTAATTTCCTCAATTTTATCTTTTGATACTATGATGTCTCCATCATACCTATCGAATTTTTTAGTTAAATCGATGCAGCCTTGTTCTTTTGTTGTTTCGATATTTTTTAATAAATCTTGAACTATTCCAGTTGTCTTATTATCGTCAGTGGATGAAGTTTTTGGAGACTTTTTTAAATAAGTAATGGCCATTAATACATTTTTATAATTGATAAATTATTTAAGACAAATTTAATTTTATTGCAATCAAACATTTAATCTAGGGCAACAACAGCTGCAGCTATTGATGCTAGTCTAGCAGGTGCTTCATCGGAGCGGCTAGTAATTACCACAGGTACTTTACCACCTACAACTACTCCTGCAGCACATGCACCACTAAAATATATTAACATTTTTACCAATGCATTACCTGTCTCAACACTCGGCACTAATAAAACATCAGCAATTCCCGCAACATCATTTTTAATGCCTTTAATAGTTGCAGATTTTCTTGATATGCTGTTATCAAAAGCCAAAGGCCCAAATACATCAGCATTTAAATTTTCTTTTTTTGCAAGATTTGTAATTTCTTCAGCCTCTTTAGAACTTGGAACACTTTCCAAAACTTCTTCGGTTGCAGACAATACTGCAATTTTTGGTCTTTCGATTCCAATTCTATGAGAAAAATTAATTACATTTTTTAAGATATGCATTTTAGTTTTTACATTAGGTAATACATTTAAAGCACCATCAGTAATTATTAAGGGTTTGTCATCCTTTTCTAACGTCATATGCCAGATATGACTTAACCTCGTTTTGCCCAACAAGTTGTACTCTCTTTTTAAAACTTCTTTCATTAAAATATCTGTATGAATATGTCCTTTGACTATAATTTTTATTTTTCCTTCACTCGCGAGTTTTGCAGCAATAGCTGCAGTATTATTTTCAACTGGTTCATTAATAATTTCAAATTTAGAAATATCCCATTTTAAATCCAATGCACATTTTAAAATTTCTTTTTGATTACCAATAAAAATTGGATTTATAAGATTTTCCTTTACAGCATCTAACACAGACATCATTGGAAGCGGTTTTCCCGCATTAACAATACCTGCATTCATAACTTTTTGGTTGTGCGCTTTGTTTAATAAATTTTCAGGACAGATTATTTGTTTATTAGATAACATCTTCAAAATATACAACTATATTGTTAATTTTAAATATCAATCGAAAAATCTTATTTTTTCTTCAAAAGAACTTTTTCCAAGAAACAGTAAAGCATAGTAAAAATATACATAGAGCCAATTTCTTTAATCTGAAATTTTGATTTTCCAAATTTTCTTCCAATCCAATTTATAGATATGATTTTATATTTATATTTTCTGGTAATAATCTTTAATGGAAGTTCTAAAAAAATATTAAAATTTTCAGATACGATTGGAAACAATTTCAAGATCGTTTTTTTTTTGTACATTTTAAAAGCATTAGTAAAATCGTTGTAATTCGAGAGAAATAAAACTCTTATAAAATTGTTTGCGACTCTATTAATTATTAGTTTTAAAAATGGGTAATTAGTTACATTAGAATTTTTTGAAAATCGAGTGCCAAACACAGCGTCTAATTCTGGATTATTTTTTATACATTTATAGTATCTAATTATATCATTAACATCGTCCGATAAATCACACATAAACAAACATACATTTTCTTTTTTTGATTTTATTATTCCAAGCTCAACAGCTTGCCCTAAGCCCTTTTTTTTATTTTTAAAAACCCTTATCCTATTGTGATTTTTTTCGAATTTCTTTAATTTTTGATAAGTGTTATCTTCGCTAAAATCGTCGATAAATATAATCTCATAATTATTAATCTTTCTTTTTAAAGTATTTAATTTTTTAACAGTATGATCAATTTGATTAGTCTCATTATATGCAGGAATAATTATTGATAAACTCATTTGAAACTTTAAAACAGTATTTATGAAAATTCAAAAAGAAAAAATATTATTCATCATATTTTTTTTGATATCAATTTTTATAGGATATTTTATTTGGGAATTAATAGAACTAGAATTTAAAGATATAGGAATTATTGGAGAGTATTCAAAAAAAAATCACCATGCTTTAAATGATATTTTGAGATATTTTGTCTTTTTATTATTACCTTCATTAATATTTATTTCTTATAAGTATCATAAAAACCCAAATTTTTTATCAGATATAAAAAAATTTTTCTTCTCACATGAAGAAAACATTTTTGAGGGAAGCTTCAAATTAAATCTATTTGCTATTTTTTTTATATTTGTACTTTTAGCAAGTTTTTTATCTGTCAATCTTTCATCATCTTTAATTGACAGTTATCACGAAGGACAACGAATGAGTTCAGCATATAAAAATTTACTTGATGGCTCTTTATGGTCTGGCTCTTATGTAACAGTCGGTATATTTTATGAAACATTGTCCTCATCAATATTTTGGAAATTTTTCGATCACGTTAGTATCGGTATAGCAAGATATACTGATATTATTTATACTTTCATTTTTAAATTACTTTCAATATTTTTCATTTATTTTTTAGCAAAATTAACCAATTTTGACCAAAATAGAAAAATTATTTTTTTTTTAATAAACTCTTTATTGTTTGTTTCATTATCTAGTTACGATGACATTGGATCAATATCTTATAGAGAAATCCCAATAATTTTATTGTCAATTTTATTTATTTTCTTAATTTCAAAGAAAAATTCATTTTTAGCAATTTTTTTTATTTCAGCTTTGACATTAATATCAATGTTTTGGGGTGTTGATCGAGGTTTGATTTATAATATTCTAACAATAATAATCCTCGTTTATTTATTTTTTTTAAAACGTTATTTAGACTTTTTTTTACTATTATCATTCATTATAATTATTTGGACATCTTTTTTCTTAATCTCAAAAAATGAATTTCAACATTTTATTCAAAATACTTATTTAATTTATAAAGAGATGGCTTATGTTCACGGATTAGTTCATCCATTACCATTTAGTGATGAACCTAACTCTACTAGAGCTACAAAAACAATTTTATTGATTTTAATTTGTATATTGATCTCAATTAGCACGATCTTTAAAATAAAATATCCTATAAATTTTAAAAAAGTTATATTTTTTCTTACTTTAGTTTCAATTGGTAGTTATCTATACGCACTTGGAAGATCTGACGGCCCTCATATCAAAAACTCTTTTGGTTTTCCGATAATAACAGTGTCAATTTTTTTAACATACTTCATTTTAAAAAAAATAAAGATCATTTCAAATTTAAATTTTAATATCACAAGTTTAATTTTAGTAGTATATTTAATATTCTCTTCAGAAATAAAAATACCAAATATTTTTTCAATAAAAGAGAGATTAAGCTATTATTTTTACGTTGAAGATAAAGAATATTTGAGTCAGAGCGAAAAAGAATTGATAAATTTTTTAAAACCAAAACTTCAATCTTTTGAGTGCATTCAATTATTTAGTAATGATGCAGCTTTATATTATCTTCTTAGAAAAAAAAGCTGTACTAAATTTTATTTTGTTTGGAGTGCATCATCTATATTTAATCAAAAAAAATTTATAAATGAGTTAAGAAACGTAAATTTTATTATTACTGGTGGTACAAAAAATGATTGGGATTATTCTTTAGAAGAAAAACTATATTTAGTAGACGAATATATTAAGATGAATTTTAAAAAAAAGGAAAGTTATCAAAGTTGGAATATTTTAATCAAAGGTTAATTCCTTAATACTTTTAAGAATATTTTTTGGTATTTTAATTTTCTTTTTTGAGTTTATTTTGAATCTCTTAAATTTATTTTCTCCTGGGTATAAGATTTCTTTAATATTTTTAATTTTAGGCAATTTTTTAATTAATTTAACATTTTTTTTTATTCTATCATTGTAATCTTTTACAAATAAGTTTGGTTTGAAAACAAAAAATAAATGTCCAACATTCTGCGGTCCAGTAAAATCATCAAAGGGATCTTTTACCTTGCCTCCATGATTTGCTCCAGTAAGCACCCCGCTTAATATATCGACCATCCATGCCAAACCTGATCCTCTAAAATCTCCTATTGGTAACTGAACACCTTTTAATGCTTTTTTTGCATCTGTTGTTGGTTTACCAAACTTATCCAATGCCACTCCTTTTGGTAATTTTTTATTATTGATTTCTGCAAATCTGATTTTTCCCCTATTAATTTTTGAGATTGAAGTATCTAAAATGAAAGGTGCCTTATAATTTGTGGGCGTTCCAAAACAAATAGGATTTGTTCCAAATAGACTTTTAATAGCTCCAAACGGAGCTACAGCTGGAGGTGCATTAGTAAAGATCATTACGACTAAATTTTTTTTGACGGCCTTTTCAGCATAGTACCCAGATAACCCATAATGATTACTATTTTTAGTAGCTACAAGACCAATTCCAGTTTTTTTTGCATTTTTAATTGCTGTTTTGATAGAAATATCTGCAGCAACAAATCCAATACTATTATCAGCATCCACGTGAGAAATCGAAGATGAAATTTTTTTTATTTTAATATTAGGTTTTGGGTTTATTAATCTCTTTTTTATTCTTTCACAATACATCTTCAGTCTTGATAACCCATGACCGTGGGCTCCTACAAGCTCAGCATTAATTAGGGCTTCAGCTGATATTTTTGCATGTTGTGAATTTAATTTGTGTTTCTTAAAAATATTATAAACCAAATTATAAATTTTATTATTTTTGGTTTTCAATTAGTTCCTCAATGATTTTTTTTGTGTCATATCTTTGTTTCCATTTAGGATAATGTTTTTTGAATTTAGTTGTATCTGATATGTACCAAATATGATCACCTACTCTTGGTGTCTTTAATATTTTTCTCTTGATTATAATTTTAGATATTTTTTCAACATGATCTAAAGCTTCAATTATCGAACAATTAGAGTACCTTCCACCTCCCATATTATACACCTCGCCGTTTTTAGGTTTTTTGTAAAATTCCCAAAAACTATTTACTAGATCATAACTATGTAAATTATCTCGAACTTGTTTACCTTTATAACCAATTAAATTATATTTTTTTTGTTGTAAGCTTGCTTTAACTAAATAAGATAAAAATCCGTGAAGAGTTGCACCACTGTGATTTGGGCCAGTTATACATCCTCCTCTAAAGCATACCGTCTTTAAGCCGACATTTTTTCCATATTCCTGAACAATTAAATCAGCATAAGTTTTAGAAACTCCAAAAAAACTATGTGTTGCATTATCAATTGAGAAATTTTCTTTAATACCTTTATAATTTTTATCACTTTTTTTTAATTCCCATCTAGTATTTTTCTCATAAATTTTAAGTTTATTAGGATTGTCTCCATAAACTTTATTAGTCGACATAAATATAAAAGGTGCATTTGGTGAATATTTTTTGGTTAATTCTAAAAGATTAAGTGTGCCCGAGGCATTTACATTAAAATCTAAAAAAGGAAATTTCTTTCCATAATCATGAGATGGTTGGGCTGCACAGTGAATTATTACTGATATCCTTTTTGAATACTTTTTGAATATTCTATTTAAACCATCCATATTTCGAATATCCAAATTATAATTTTTAAAATTCTTATTTCTCTTTAATAGTTGCATCTTTAGCCAAGAAGTAGAGCCGTCTTTTCCAAAAAAAAATTTTCTTAAATTATTGTCTATTCCTATTACCTCAAAGCCTTTATCATGAAAAAAATTCACAGCTTCTGATCCAACTAACCCGGTTGATCCTGTTACAACTGCTATTGACATTAAAAGTATTTATTTATTTTAGATTTATTATTTTTTAACCATAAAAAAGTATCCATCACAACTTTAAATATATTTCTTTTTGGCTTCCAACCATATGTTTTTGTAACTAAATAATTGCTAGTTATAAAATAGGGGATATCATAAATAGATGTTTTAGAAATTTTATTGAATTTAATTTTATTACTAGTTATTTTTTCACATATTTTTGTCAGTTGTATTAAAGAAGTATTACTTTTTTTTGAGCCACCTACTGTAAATATTGTGTTATTTATCTTATTAAATTTTTTAATTTGCAATAATATTAATTCACATAAGTCATATATATGCAATACATCTCTAATTTGATTACCTAATCCACCATAGCCAATATATTTCATTTTTTTATTTTTATAATGACTCCATATCCACAAACTTACAAAACCTTGATCTTGCTTTCCAAATTGTAAAGGCCCAGAAATAACTCCACATCGATTTATTATATATTTCGTACCAAATGCATATGAAAATTCTTCAACTAGCATTTCTGATGATAATTTGCTCATACCATATATCGTTTTTGGGCCCTGAATATTATCTTTTTCTCCAAAAGTTTTACTGATTTTTAATTTCGATTTGATAATTTTTTTTTTTACAATATTGTTCATTTCTTTTATTGGGTAAACTCTGCTACTTGAAAGAAAAATAATTCTTGATTTATCTTTTTTTACTTTCTTTAAAATATTTAATGTTCCTATTAAATTTGTATTTATAACTTTATCGATATCTTTTTTTGAAACTTCAACAGCTGCTTCTGCACAACAATCAATAATTAAATCATATTTGGGTAATTTTTTTATTTTATTAAAATTATAAACATCAAAATTAAAATTTTTGATTTTTTTTACTTTTAATAAACTCAAATTATATTTAGAACCTTTTCTAGAAAGATTATCTAAAGTATCTACTTTAAAACCTTTGGAATTAAGAAATAAAGCTAAATTAGTTCCCACAAAACCACAACCGCCTGTAATCAAAATTTTCATTTTCGTGATTTTTTATAGTAAATATGTTCTAATACAATAAATTTTATTAAAATTGCAAAATTTATAGATATAAAATTAAACTCAAATTTAATTAAATTTTGAAAAGATCTTTGAAAAAAAAATTTTGTTTGCTTGAGAGATAACTTAAAAGTTCTGTAAAAAGAGGGCCTTTTTGTTTTATAACCAAATGAATGATAACGCCAAACTCTATTGCTTAAAGTATTTATATCATCATCTTGCAAGTGTTTTGCTAATGCATCAGAGCAATATCTCATTTTTAAGTGCTGATAACCTTTAATCTTATTAGAGTAATCAATATCCTCTCCATTTGTATTTAGACTTTCATCATAACCTTTGACAGTGTCCCATACAGATTTATGTTGAATGGTGTTACAACCATATAAAAAAGGTGGATTTTCAAAAGATTTATCACCCCAATTTTGACTATAATATTTTGCTCTCCATGCATTGAATTTATTTTGAATTAATTCTTCGATCATCTTTCCCCCACAAATAATATTTTCAGACTGCTCAAAATTTTGAATCATTACCTCTAACCAATTTTTTTCTAAAACTACATCAGCATCTATTGATGCTACTATTTTATTTGAACTATTTTTGACTCCAAGATTTCTATTATACCCTAGTCCTTTGTTCTCTTCGTTATTGATTATATTTACATCTTTAAATTCTTTAACAATATCTAATGTAAAGTCATTTGAATTATCATTAATAACTATGATCTCGTCAAACTGATAAGATTGATTTTGAATTGAAGTTAATGAGTTTCTAATAGTCTTTTCAGCATTAAAGGCTGGTATATAAATACTTACACTTGTTTTATTCACAAATTTCTTAATTATCTTGCAAACTTTTTACTAAACTTTGCCACTTTTTCCCTCCATCTTTCTGTCTATCATATTCAGTATTGATGTTTGCGCCTGGATAATTTTTTAAATCTTTGTTATTTAATGTGTGAAGAGGAGTTCCTTCTATTTCAGCTGTTCCAGACTCTTGAACAGTATTAAAATTAGTTTTTTTTATAAACTCTTTAGTTTCGAGCATTTGAGCTTTTGTTTCACCCGGTAAGCCGTAGGTAAATGTTCCATGAACTGACATATCTAAGCTTCTTAAATGATCAACTAATTTGTTAGTATAATTTAGATCAAGATGTTTGTTAACAATCTTATCAACTACATATTGGCTTCCTGACTCAATTCCTATTTTTACACCTTTACATCCGTTGTCTCTCATTATTTTCCAATTTTCTTTTTTACAAGTATCTGCTCTACACATTGCAAACCACGGGATATTATATTTACCTGCAATTTTACTTATTTGAACTGTATGTTTGTTTCCAATATTAAAAGTATCATCATCGAAATATATCGCTTCAAATTTATAATCTTTTGTTAGTTTATCTAAAAAGCCTTCCATATATTCAGCAGTGTATTGTCTTACAGATCTTTTATTTTCACCATCTGGATCATTTCCTGTCATTGTTGCAGGCCATACACAGAAAATACATTTAAATGGACAACCTCTGCTAGTTAGAATGTGGGCTTGAGGTGATAATTGGTTCATTGGAATTGGATTTCCATCAAAATATTTATCATAAATATTCTCGTCATAATAAGGAAATGGAGAGTTATTCATTTCTTCTAAAGTTAAAAGATCATGTTCTATTAAACCATTTTTTCCATTAATTACCTTCATTACATTTTTTTCAAATTCACCTTTTAAAATTGCATGAATAATATCGCTATCCCATTTTTGAGAGGAAGTAGAAATGGGCCCTGCAACAATTATTTTTAAATGAGGATATTTCTTTTTAATTTGCTTAATTAGTTTGTAATCGTGATCCCAAGATGGTGTTGCACTTTCAATTAAAAAGTATTCAATTTTTTTTTCAATTGAATCTAAATATTTATAAAAACTCTCATAAGATTCTGATAAAGCAATACTGTCTCTAAAAAAAACTTCTTTATCTCCCATCATTTTAGAAGCATAGGTAGTTGCGTAGCCCAAAAAATAAGGGTAAGGGATGTAGTCTTTTGCTCTTGGATTATCTGGTGTGCATCTTCCAAGGTACGTAAATGGCCACCTAGACCCTGATCTTACACCTCTTCGCCACCTTTTTTTTCTTAAAAAACCTCTACTCTCTTTATCTTCCCACCACGGAGGATTACTAAACAAAATTGACATAATAAGCTCTAGTTATAGTTTATTTTGATATCAATCAACTAAAGATTTATAAACTTATCATAAATGAGAGTATTTGACACCACTACATTTTTTGAGGAAAAATTAATGATGGACCTAAGGTTCAATATTCTTGATCCTTTTGTAGATAAATTCATAGTTTGTGAGGCCACATTTTCACATAGCGGCAAAAAAAAAGAAATAAAATTTGATAAAAAAGATTTTCCAAAATTTGAAGATAAAATCGTTCATATAATTATAAAAGAAGATCCAGTTGAAAAAACACACAATCAAAATAATAACCCAAACTTATTAAGAAAAAATAGTATCAAAAGAATAGAGACACAAAGAAATTATATTAACAAGGCATTAGGGAATGCAGATAAAGATGATTACGTAATTTATAGTGACAATGATGAGATACCAGATTTATCTAAAATAGATTTTAAATCTAATAAAGCTAAAGTTATGATATTTAAACAAAAATTATTTTATTATAAGTTTAATCTTGCTTATCCAAAAATAGATTGGTTTGGTTCAAAGTCTTGCAAGATAAAAGATTTAAAAAACATTTCATGGTTAAGAAACATAAAAAATAGGAAATATAATTTTTTTAGATTAGATACTTTATTTTCTGAGATGAAATATATGGATTTAAAAATTATTGAAAATGGAGGTTGGCATTTTACTAATTTAAAAACTCCAGAGGAATTATTAAGAAAATACTTAAATGATGAAATGCATTCTGAATTTGAATTAAAAAACGATGATTTAAAGGATATTGAATATAAAATTAAAAATAAATTTATAAACTACGATCACTTATCAGACACAAAGTCTTCAAATGAAAAAAAACAAAATAATAGATTTGATTTAACAAAAGTAAATTTAGATATTTTACCTGATTATATTCTAAATAATTTAGAAAAATATAAATCTTGGATAGATTAAATCAGGCTTTACTACTTGATTAAAAAATAATTAAAACTATAAGAAATTATGTCAAAAAAAAATACCATTTTAGTGACTGGCGGGGCAGGCTTTGTTGGTTCAAATTTGATAGGTTATTTATTAAAAAAAACTAGTTATCATATTATTAGTATAGATAATTATTCATCAGGTTTTAAAAAGAATCATCTTAAAAATAAACGGATTAAATACATCAAAGCGAATACTAAGGATATTGTAAAGATAATTAGTAATCCAAAAAAAATTAAAGTAGTTTTTCATTTTGGAGAATTTGCAAGAATTTATCAAAGCTTCATTAATATGAATGAATGTATAGACTCCAATACAGTTGGAACAAATTCAGTATTTAATTTTTGTTTGAAAAATAGTATTAAACTTATCTACTCTGCAACATCAGCCTCATTAGGAAATAAAGGAAATGATAAAAATCTTTCTCCATATGCTTTTACAAAAGCAAAAAATTTAGAATTATTAGAAAACTTAAAAAAATGGTTTAATTTTAAGTTTGAAGTGATCTACTTTTATAATGTTTATGGTCCAAAACAAATATCTAAAGGAAAAATGTCCACAGTGATTGGCATATTCGAAGAGGCTTATAAAAATAAAAAACCTTTACCAGTTGTTAAACCAGGGTCACAATCTAGAAGATTTACTCATATAGATGATACTATTGAAGTGTGTTATTTTGCCTGGAAAAAAAATTTATCACGACATTATAGTATTTCTAGTAAAGAAATTTATTCAATTATAGATGTTGCCAAAATGTTTAAATCTAAGATAAAATTTTTAAATAAGAGACCAGGTGAAAGATATGCATCTGCATTAACAAAAATGAATTTATCAAATAAAGTTTATCGCTACTATGGTAAAATTAAACTCTCAAAATATATTAGTGATTTTTTAAAAAAAAATAGTTAGCCTTTACCTCTCCAAGGTATTGTTTTATCGATTATTTTTCTTAGAGTAATATCAAATAACAATCCAAGCATTCCCATGATAAAGATTGTTATCCAAATTACCTCATATTGAAAATATTTTTTGGCTACATTTTCGACAAAACCAATACCAGTAGTACCAGCTAAAAATTCTGCAGCTACCAGGGTTCCCCAACACATACCCACTGCAACTCTAATACCAGTAAGTATCTCTGGTAATGAGTTAGGAAAAATAACATGTCTTAATATTTGTCTTTTTGATGCTCCTAATGAGTGAGCTGCATGGATTTTTGATAATTGTGTACCTGACGCGCCCGCTCTTGCAGAAATAATCATTATAGATAAAGAAACCATAAATAATAAGAACACTTTTCCAGTATTATCAATTCCTAAGACTGAAATTATAAGTGGAGCCCATGCAAGAGGAGGAACAGGTCTATAAAGTTCAATTAAAGGATCAAAAAAACCTTTTGCAAATCTATTCAATCCCATAAATAGACCAAGTGGTACACCAATTAATATTCCAAAAACCAAACCAAGAAACACTCTTAAAAAAGAATCCCAAATATGACCATAAGGAACAGGCACTTTAAATAAATTAAAATCTCCTGTAACAATTTTTAGAACACCACCTTTGAAGTTTTGTTTAACTATTCCATCTTTACTATGAACAGGATATTCACCTGGCAAAATATCTGCAATCCAGTCTGGCAAAATAAAGCCAATCATTTTGCTTACATCAACCATTTGTATCCACAATAGAGGAATATCTTTATAACCCACACTGGGTTTTGACATTAATATAAATTTATTGAAAGTATCGGATGGTTTAGGTAACCATCTACCTGAACCTTGTTCTGAACAACTTGGACCACTAGCAACGATAGTTCCTGCAGGAAATAAGAAAATATCAATTAATCTCAATCCACCTTGTTCTTTTTTTTGAGCATTGTCAAATTTAACAATTGCTGCCTGCATTTGATCTAATGCATTTGGAGGGTAGATACTTGCAAATTCAATTCTTCTTGCAATTTTCACAATATTTTTTGCATATGTTGAAGCCACTTCCTCACTATCACTTAAATTTTTTCTATAAGATTTAATTTCCTCTTTAAGTTCTTTAATCTTATTTTTAAATTGAGGGTTGTGATTTCTTAATTTAAAAAACTCATCACTGATTAAATTTAATTCTTGGGCAGCAGTATGAAACTTTAAACCTCTATAAGTTGCAGGCACTAAAGGCACTTCTAATGTATTTTCAATAGAACCTGAGCCTGCATCTACTTTAGTTATACCCCAACCACCTTCTTCCTCTACTGCTTTTAGTCTTTCATTTAGCTCTTGCTCTGTTTCAAATGGATAATCAGATTTTTGGAAATTTTCAGTTAATAGATTAATTTTTCCAGTGATATCTTCTATTTTTTGTTGTGTCTCAATCTCTAATAAATCTTCATTTGTAAGTAATGGGATAAGTTGATTAGTTTTACTTATATAGCTAACTAGTATCGTTTTTTGTTGGCTATTTAGTTCTTCAGAATTTTGAATCTCATTTTGAATTAATTTTAAATTTTTATTCTCTTTTTTGATTTGTGAAGTACTCTTGAACTCTCTTTCCTCAATTGGAAATTGATATTTTAAACCAAGCAAAGAGTCATTAACTTTTGCAACTTGGCATAGCTCGTTGGCAGATTTTGGGTAAAATCCTTTAGCAATATCCCAAGAATAATAGAGCCAAATTAAAAGTAAAAAACTACTTCCAACAATTACCCAGTGAGTACCCCCTAATGCTCTCTCTGGATTTCCAAAAACTGCATCTACTTTTTCAGTTTTTATTAATCTTCTTCCATAAAGAATACAGCCGATTACAGCAAAAAATATTAAAAAAGTTAATATTTGAGTTAACATTTAATTATCTTTCCCCATAATTTCCTCTTCCATGTTCCAGATCATTTCAAGAATTTCCTCTCGTTTTTGAGAAAATTCTTTGTTTTTTTTAATTTCTCTTAAATCTTCTTTTAATCCCATTGAAGCAAATGGCAGATTATATTCTTTATGTATCCTTCCTGGTCTTGGAGCCATTACATATAATCTTTCCCCAAGAAGCAAGGCCTCTTCAACTGAATGTGTAATCAGAATAATTGTTTTGCCAGTTTCTTTCCAAATTTTTAAAACTAGGGACTGCATTTTTTCTCTTGTAAGAGCATCAAGAGCTCCCAATGGTTCATCCATTAAAATCAAATCTGGATTATTGATTAGACATCTTGCAAGAGCAACTCTTTGCTGCATTCCTCCAGATAGTTGATAAGTTGGAGTGTTTCCAAAGCCTTTTAATCCAACAATCTCTAACCATTCATCAACTTTTTTTTGAGTTTCAACCGGATCTTCTTTTTTCATTCTTAATCCAAAGTTGACATTTTCAGCAACTGTTAGCCATTCAAACAACGCACCTTGCTGAAAAACCATTCCTCTTTCAACGCCTGGTCCATCTATTTCTTTATTATTTAGAGTAATACTTCCTGAAGTTGGTCTGATAAATCCTGCAGTAATGTTTAGCAATGTGGTCTTTCCACAACCAGACGGCCCAAGAACTGTAAGAAGTTCTCCTTTTTTGAGAGTAAAATTTAAATCTTTTAATGCGTGAACAGTTTCTCCTTTAGGAGTTTTAAAAATCATATTTAGATTTTGTGAAACTAAATCACTCATAAAGAGACTTTATATTTGAATTTTTAATAAAAAAATAGGCACCAATTTATTACAATTGGCGCCTATTAAAATTTAAATTACCCTTAGATTATAAAGGTAAGAAACTAGTATCTACATTTCCTCTTGGTGTTCCCATTCCTTTTAAGAATGCATCAAGATTTCCACTTTCCATAGATTGTTTAGTTTCTTCAGGTGTTAGAAATTTAAAGCCACTTAAAGTTTCTTTCATATCAGCAACTTTCATTTCAGAAGCTTTTGACATTGAGTTCATATCGCTTTTACCAGCTCTATATCTCGCATTAGCTTCATGAGTTACTTCAATAAAAGTTCTTAGCATACCTGGATTTTCCTTCATAAACTTAGTAGTTACTGAAGTGATATCGATCCCTAAGATACCTGCGTCTCTAGCTTCTTGAACTGTAAGCAATCTAGATCCAACCGCAGTTGCAGCTTTAATTGAGTTACCACCAAATAAACATGCCATTACAACATCACCACTTACTAAAGCAGCAGCACCTTCTTCAGGGTCCATTTGAATGATGTCCATTTTTTTTCTATCCGCACCAACAACTTTCATACTTTCATCAAAAACGTATTCAGCCATTGTACCTAGTGGAACAGCAACTTTTTTCCCTTCAAGTTCTGTAGCGTTAGCTTTTGTTATACCTGAAGCATTAGATGTTACACATGTTGTACCACCCATTCCGTATTCCATAGCAATATCTACAAGTTTGATAGGAGCTTTTGATTTAACAGCGTTAATGAATGGAACTAACCCTTGAGAGTAAGAGATATCAATATCTCCAGCTAACATAGCATCAGTCATTGCACCACCATTAGTAAAGTTTGTCCACTTAACAGGAACCCCAAGAGCTTTAGCGAAGTTTTTCTTCATCATATCCTCTAGATTTGGGCTTGGCCACTCTAAGAAGTATGCAACTCTAACTTCATTAGCTGCTGAATTAGCAACTGAAATTGAAAGATTAAGAGCTACAAAACATCCAAGAATAAAACTAATTATTTTTTTCATTTTTCCTCTTCCTTGTTTATTTATATGTTTCAATTTTAAGATTAAATTGACCTATATGTAAAACAAAAAAATGCTAATTCTAGTTACACAACTTATAGTTGTGACAATTATTTTGGTGGTTTATTGGACTTAATTAGTCTAAGGATTCATTAATTAATCGTTTATAAAATTTTAATATGAGCTCAGAAAAAAGAACATCTGTACCTAATTCTTTAAATGAACATTGGATGCCATTTACATCTAATAAAGATTTTAAAGAAAATCCAAAACTTATAGTGGAAGCTAAAGGTGTATATTTAAAAAATCACCAGGGTAAAACTCAAATTGATGCTAGCTCAGGATTATTTTGTAATCCTTTAGGACATGGTAGAAAAGAAATTATAGAAGCTATAACAAATCAATTACAAACATTGGATTATTGCCAACCCTTCCAACAAGGTTTTGGTGGATCTTTTGAACTAGCAACTAGAATTTCAAAACACACTCCAGGAAACTTAAATAAAATTTTTTACACAATTTGTGGATCTACTGCAGTTGAAACAGCAATTAAAATTAGTATTGCTTACCATAAAGCAAGAGGAGAAGGACAAAGATTTAGATTTGTCGGAAGAGAACGTGCATATCATGGGATGAATATAGGAGCAACATCAGTAGGCGGCATGATTAATAATGTCAAAGCTTATGCAAGTGTTTTGATGCCAGGCGTTGTTCATATGAGACATACACATTTAGATGAACATAAATTTATATCAGGTCAACCTGAAACTGGCGCTGAAATTGCTAATGACTTAGAAAGAATTTGTAATAATTTTGGTTCAGAAAATATTGCAGCTTGTATTGTTGAACCAATTGCTGGATCAACAGGAACTTTAGTTCCACCAGTTGGATATTTACAAAGATTAAGAGAACTTTGTGACAAACATAAAATTCTTTTGATTTTTGATGAAGTTATTACTGGATGGGGAAGAACTGGTTCAGCTTTTGGAGCTCAAGAGTTTGGTGTAACACCTGACATAATGACTATGGCTAAAGCAACAACTAATGGGATAGTTCCATTTGGTGTGGTTGCTTGTAAAGAGGAGATTTATGATGCAGTTATGGATAATTCTCCAAAAGGTGCGATAGAATTATTTCATGGTTATACTTATTCAGGAATACCAGTTTCTGTTGCAGCAGCATTAGCTGTTCAAGATATTTTTGAAAAAGAAGATATTTTCAATAGAGCAAAAGAGCTTGCTCCTTACTTCCAAGAAGGACTATTTTCACTAAAAGACATTGATGTAGTGGATAACATTAGAGGCTATGGAATGATGGGTGGTATAGATATTAAAACTGATGGGAGACCTGGTAAAGCAGGCTTAGCAACTTTTAAACATTGTTATGATGCTGGAGTAAATTTCAAAGCTACAGGTGATTGTTTAATTATAGCACCGATGTTTATTTGTGAAAGAAAACATATTGATGAAATTATTGAAAAATTGAGAACCGGAATAACTAATTACGCAAAAAGTAAAAAGAATTAAATTTCGTTAATGAGAATTGGCGTACCTAAAGAAATTAAACCTCAAGAAAATAGAATAGGCTTAACACCAGATAGTGTAAAAACTCTTGTCTCTGAAGGACATGAAGTATTAGTAGAAAACAATGGAGGCTTTGAAGCAGGTTTCGACAATGATCAGTACAAAAATGCCGGTGCTAAAATTATTGAAAAAGCCACTGATATTTTTAATGATGCTGAAATAATTGTTAAAGTTAAAGAACCCCAAAAAGTTGAGGTTGAAATGATTAAAGAAAATCAAATCATATACACTTATTTACATCTGGCTGCTGCAAAAGAATTGACAGAGGGTTTGGTAAAATCAAAAAGTATTAATATAGCCTATGAAACCATTACTGATGATAATGGAAGGCTTCCTTTACTTGCACCAATGAGTGCTGTAGCAGGACGTATGTCAGTTCAAGCAGGAGCACATTGTTTAGAAAAAAACCAAAAAGGTAGAGGAGTATTATTGGGTGGAGCTCCTGGTGGTGAACCAGCGAATGTTTTAATTTTAGGTGGAGGTGTAGTAGGAGAAAATGCTGCAACTATAGCAACTGGCATGAAAGCAAAAGTTCATGTTATAGATAAATCAGAGGCAAGACTAAAACAATTAGTTGAAATGTTTGGAGATAAAATTATTCCAGAACAAAGTGATAAGATAAATTTAAAAAAGTTGGTAGCTGAAGCAGATTTAATAGTAGGAGGAGTTTTAATTCCTGGAGCAGAGGCGCCTAAATTAGTCACTAAAGATATGTTAAAATTAATGAAAAGAGGCTCAGTTATTGTTGACGTTGCAATTGATCAAGGTGGTTGTGTAGAAACAAGTAAACCGACAACTTTTAATGATCCAACTTTTATAGTTGATAATGTTGTTCATTATTGTGTAGCTAACATGCCAGGAGGAGTTCCCAGAACCTCAACTATTGCATTAAATAAAGCAACACTTCCTTATTTAGTCAAATTAGCTAACAAAGGTTATCAAAAAGCTCTTAGTGAGGATAAAAATTTTTTAGCAGGATTAAATGTTTACAAGGGTCATGTGACTTATAAAGCTGTTGCAGATGTATTTGGACATGAATATGTTAACCCAGGAGATGCGATCAAAAACTAATTAAATATATGTTTATGGTTTCCATTAAAGACATTAATCCAGGAGAAGAGCTAAACGCAAATTACAATCTTTATACTTATCCAAAAACTGGAGTTGGTTTGCAGATGTTATAAAATTAATTGTTATAACTTAAGATGCAAAAAATTAATAAAAATTATGTTATATTATTAATAATAATTTTTTTTGGTTTATTTTATAGATTTTATCAATCAAATTTTGATGATTACTGGTTTGATGAATATTTTGGTTTTTGGGTTTCAGATTCCCGACTTGATTTCTTAGAAACATTTGAAAGAAGCTTTGGCCCTGGTAAAGGACAAAATTTATTTTTTGATTTTGTATTAAAATATATTTATCTATTATTTGGATATTACCCTGAAAATGGCAGATATTTTACAGTGTTTCTAAGTTCACTAGCAATTCCACTTTTGACATATTTATCTTATCAAATTGACAAAACTAAAAGTTATTTATTAACAGCATTTTTAACATCGCATTGTTGGTATTTAATAAGCTATTCGCAAGAAGTAAGATGTTACTCTTTAAATTTTCTTCTAGCTATTTTGAGTTTTATAATTTTTTTAACTTTTATTAAATCTAAAAATCAAAATTTTAAAAAATATATTCATATTTGTTTTTTTTATATTTTAGTAAATTTAATAGGTTTAATAAATCATGTATTTTTTGGACTTATAATAATGTCTCATTTTTTCTTTTCTTTTAATTTTATTGATGAAAAAGAAAAATTTAAAATCTTAATTATAAATTTTGTTTTAATCGGGACAATTTACTTGTTTCTTATGTTCCCTTTTTTAATAAAAAATTTAAATACAAGTGATTTTTGGATAACTCAAGTAGATTTTGAGTTTTTCTTTTCGTATTTTTTTCCAAGATTTTTTGGCTCTAAGATTATGGGCTATATATATTTAATTTCATTGATATATTTAATTATTAAATCAAAAAACCTAATTTTCCAAAAAAAATCTATCTATCAATTATTATTCATTGTATTGATCTCATCATATTTTTTTCCGCTTATTTATAGCTTATTCAAAATACCAATATTAATTGATAGATATATAATTTTTGTTTTAATCCCAATTATTTTGTTAATTTCAATACTAACATTTAAACAATCTCGAAAGGTTAGGAATTATTTGGTTATTTTAATTGTTATAACAACATTTAGTAATAATTATTTAGAAATATTTAAAAGGGTTAATACAAAACCTGAGTTTAATAAATCATTTTCTTTCATTTTATCAAATGAACCTGGGGATATAAAAATATTAGCAAAAAATGAAAAAAATCATCTTTGGTTATTAAATTATTTAAATAAAATCAGCTATTCAAAATATCAAAATTTAAATTTTTTAAATTATAATGATTTCGGAAAAAATGATAGATTATGGATTTTGTGTCATTTACCATCAAATGGTTTTAAATGTAATTCTGATAAGATTAATAACGACTATATTATAACTTTGGATAAATCATTTTCTTTGATAAAGGTTTTTTTGTTTGAGAAGAAATAAAAAATTTTATGAATAAAAATATACCAAGTAGCACCAAGGTGGTTGTAATAGGTGGAGGTGTGGTTGGGTGTTCATGCGCATACCATATTGCAAAATTTGGTTGGAAAGATGTAATTTTATTAGAAAGAGATCAACTTACATCAGGAACTACTTGGCATGCAGCTGGCCTGGTAAGTCAATTAGGCCCTACAGCAGCGGTTACCAAAATTCGAAAATACACTTTAGACTTATACAAAAAATTAGAAAAACAAGTTGATCATTCAGCAGGATTAAGATTAAACGGTGCACTTTCAATTGCTGAGAATAAAGGTAGATGGCAAGAGCTTCAAAGACAAGCAACAACTGCACAACTTTTTGATGTTGATGTTAGAATTTTAGATAAAGAACAAATCAAAAAAGATTATCCAATTGTAAATACTGATGAAGTTTTAGGAGGAATTTTAATGCCAGGCGACGGTGCTGCAGATCCATCTGGAGTAACACATATGTTAGCAAAAGCGGCAAGAATGGAAGGGGCAAAGATTTTTGAAAAATCTCCCGTTGATGAGATCATAACTAAAAATGGAAAAATTTCTGGTGTAAAAGTAAATGGTCAAAAAATTGATTGTGAGTATATAGTTTTAGCATCAGGAATGTGGTCCCGCCAAATTGGGGAAAAAGCTGGAGTAAGCATTCCTCTTTATCCAGCAGAACACTTCTATATTATCACTGAGCCGATTGAAAATCTTTCTAAAACCTTACCAGTAATAAGAGACTTTGATAACAGAACTTATATAAAAGAAGATGCTGGAAAAATATTAGTTGGAATTTTTGAGTCTCAATCAATCCCAGCATGGGATAAAATTAATAAAGTTCCAGAAGATTTTTCCTTTGGAGAATTTCAAGAAAATTTTGAGCATTTTGAGCCTTATTTAGCTACAGCAATTAAAAGATTTCCAGTTTTAGAAACAGCAGGAATTAGAAAATTTTTTTCAGGTCCTGAGTCTTTTACTCCAGATACAAATACATTGCTTGGAGAAGTACCAGAAGTAAAAAATTTTTTTGTGTGTTGTGGTTTAAATAGTATTGGAATTGGAAGTGGAGGAGGTGTTGGTAAAGTTACAGCTGAATGGTTGATTAATGGACATATTAATGAGGATATTTTCTGTTATGACATTAAAAGATTTCAAAAATTTCACTCTGACTTAGGTTTTATTAAAAAAAGAATTACAGAATCGTTAGGAGATTTATATGGAATGCATTGGCCTTTTAAACAACATAAAACTTCAAGGAATATAAAAACACTTCCATATCACGATGAATTAAAAAGTTTTGGTGCGTGTTTTGGTGTTTCTGGAGGATACGAAAGACCAATGTGGTTTGCTTTAGATGGAGAAAAAACGGAATATGAATACAGTTATAACTACCAAAATTGGTACCCTTCAGCAGAATATGAAACAAATAATGCTATTAAAAATGTTGGTTTATTTGATTTAACCCCTTTTTCAAAATTTGAGATAAAATCTAATCAGGCTCATAGGGAATTACAAAAAATTTGTACATCTAATATTAAAAATGAGGCTGGAAAATGTGTTTATACACATATGTTAAATCCCGATGGTGGTATTGAAACAGATTTAACAGTCGTTTGTATTGAAAAAGATCACTTTAGAATAATAAGCTCTGCAGCTACGCGAGAAAGAGATAAATTTCATATAAATAAACACCTTGCAAAAGATGTTGAGTTAAAAGACGTTACTGATGATTATTGTGTTTTCGGAGTTTTTGGACCAAAAAGTAGAGCTTTAATGAAATCAATTTCAAAAGATAATTTTGAAAATGATAATTTTAGATTTAGTACAGCAAAATATATCACTATTGAAGGAATTAAAATTTGGACTCAAAGATTGTCATATGTTGGAGAATTAGGTTACGAATTATATGTTAAATCTAAAGATGCTAAAAAAATTTATGAATTATTAGTTAATAAAGGTAAGGATTTTAACCTCTCTAATTGTGGTATGCATGCCATGGATATTATGCGAATGGAAAGTGGATTTTTACATTGGGGACACGATATTTCACCTGAGGAAAATCAATATCAAGCAGGTTTAAATTTCACAATTAGCTATAAAAAAGAGGATGAATTTATTGGCAAAAAAGCTTTAGAAAAAATTAAAAAGGAAGAAATTAAAAGTAGATTTGCAATGTTTATTTTAAAAGATAGCAAACCAGGTGAGCCATTATTGCTTCATGATGAGCCTATTTATTTAGAAAATAAAATTATAGGTAGATCAACATCTGGCAATTATTCTTTTAATTTTAAGAAAAATTTAACATTTGGTTATATCGATAACGATATTTCAAATGATGAACTTCACAAAAAAGATTTGTTTATTGAAGTTGAGAAAAAAAAATATCGAATTGAAGCAATTAACAAACCTTTAAAACAAACTAATTTTAAAAATAATTAAGTTTTTCTTCTTAAGAAAAATACAAAAAGAACAGAGGTCATCATCATTATCAAAGCATATGCTGCGGTTGGAACCATATAAGTCATATTTTGCCCAAACAACTGCGTTCCTACAAAAACAGCCAACGTCCCATTTTGTAATCCACACTCAAGAGATATACATCTTTGTTGAGCAACACCTGATGCAAAAAATTTAGCAACATAGAAACCTATGACCATCATGGAAATATTCAGAATTAAAGCAATAGTTCCTGCTGTAGTGAGAAACATTATAATACTATCCCATTCCTGAATATAGATAGCAATAAAAACAATTGAAAATAATCCTATAGATATTTTCTCTATAATTTTCATATTATTTTCTATTAGATCACTAAAAAATTTTCTAATAATCATTCCAATTATTACCGGCACAGTAACTACAAAAAACATTTTCAATGATATACCGAGCATTGAAACTTCTTTTTCAACATAAGTAATATCAAATAAATCAATCGATAAAAATACAATATAAGGAACTGACACAATACTTATTAAACTGGTAAAAGCTGTAAGAGATATAGAAAGTGCAACATCACCATCTGCAAATTTAGTTAGTACGTTTGATGTTACTCCACCAGGTGCAGCTGCAATCAGCATTACTCCTAATGCTAGCTCTACCGGAGTTTTTAAAATAATTATTAATACATAACCTATAATTGGAAGAGCAATTAATTGACAAATTAAACCAACAAAAAATTCTTTTGGATGCTGAAAGACTCTTGTGAAATCTTTTACTGTTAATGATGCACCAAGCCCTAACATTATAAGAGCTAGCGCAAATGGCGCTATTGTTGTTACTATACTCATGACTCCTCTGCGTAATTCTCGAAGACAATTTATTAGAGATTTAAGAAATTACAAGAAGATTTAAAACCTTACGAATAAATTTAGCTTTGTATTTAAAAATTTCTGTTTGATAAGGTAAAATTTTTTTAAAATTCACAGAAGTTAATACATATTGTTTTTTTTCATTTAGTTTTATTAAATCCTCTTTAATTAAATATTTACACTTTCTAATTATTGTTGCTCGAGGTATTTTTGTCATATCAGAAATTGACATTGCACTTATACCAGTATTTGTACCAAGATTTCCTATGAGAATGTTATTAGTAGCAAAATAATCTAATGATGATTTTTCATTACTTGAATTTAATTGGCTTGAAACATTTAAAACCTGATTCATGCAAACTGTCCCCCAAATATGAAAAGTTGTTAAATCTTTAAAAAATTTATGATATCCTATAATTAAAGGTATCTGCATCCTGTAAAACCATCTCCATGATAGTGAAAATTTTTTTTTTATTACATTTTCAATAGTTTTTTGATCTAGTTTTTTTGAATAAACTTTATCTTTATTTAAAGCTTGTGAAACTAAGTAAATATATTTTGCTGAAAATTTTATTTGGTTGTCAGGTTTAACAAATGGAAATGCTTTTCTATCAATAATTATTTTTTTTTTACTACGTGTTATAACACCTTCGTTTTCAAGTTCTAAAACTTTTCTTCTAACTGTTTCTTTTGGAAGATCTAATTTTTCACAAAGTTCAGTAATACTAAATTTTTCGATTTGTAGATATGATTTCGAATAATATTCGTCATAAGAGTACTGAATATTCATTTGGTCATAAAATTGAAGAGTTTTTTCAACCAAAGAAATTACTATCATATATTTGTAATGATCATTAAATGATGCATAAACATTATTCATCCAATTCCATTGGTGAGATATCCAATCTTTGCTTAGAGTAGAATAGTGAGACATAATAGACTCATAGACCTGATCATCAGTGAGGGTTTTAGAAAAATCGATTTCTTGAATGCTCATAAATTATAAAGGGAGCAGTAAAGACCCAAATTGGACATGTGTCAATTTAATATTGACCCAGTTTGAACTTTCAAGAAAATTGTTTTTTTAAAATATTATGGTTTAATAGGAATATGTCATCTAAAGGCTTTACAGGAAATACTAATAATATCGAGACCCCAAATGATATTGATGTAACTGAAAAGCCTTTAAATTCAAACAAAATTAGCTCAGGTAGAGTCGACATCAATGTTTTAAAATCAAAATTAGAAGCTGAGCAAGGTAAAGAGCTTAGAAAAAATATTTTTATTTTTTCATTTTGTGTTTTCTTATTAGGAGCTATTGGAGTCTATTTGTCACTCTAAATTTGTTTGCCAATAAGTTTAAATAATGGTTAATTCTTAGAATGAAAAATCTAAGTAGTGCATTAAAAAAAAAACTAAACTCTAAATATTTGGAAGCTGATACTCCGAGGATTTCTACTAAAAGTACTGACATAAATGTTCTTCTTAATAGAGTAAAATTTGACAGGAAACAGGAAATAAAGAAAAAGTTTTATTTTTCAGCAGCAGCATCTACTGGACTAATTTTATTTGGATTAATTGTTTTTTCATAAACAATTATAAATTTTCTTCTATTAAAATCCTTAATAGTAAAATTTTTTAAAAATATTGAATAAAAGGTATTCTTATAAAGCTATTTTAAGGTTAAGTTCATAACAATCAAAATGGCAGAAACTCTCAAAAAAATTATTGACTATCTTAAAAAAGATAACTTAACAAGAGCCTTTGCTTTGTGCGAAACAAATAAGGATAAGAAAATTGAACATATAATTTTTAACATTAAAGGTGTTATTTTATTTAAACAAGAGAAATTAGAATTAGCTAAAATTGAATTTTTAAAGTCTATTAACTTAGATGTTTCTTTTATAGACCCGTATAAAAATCTATTCAAATTAAATCTAAAATCCCAAAATTTTAAATCTGCTATTGAAAATGCTAAAAAGGTTTTAGAGCTTGATATTCAAAAAGATCCCATCTCTTACTTTAATCTAGCTTTAGCTTACGATTTAAATAAAGATTATAAAAAAGCGATAGAACTATACAAAACTGTAGAAGCCCAAAATTTTAAAGAAAAAAAGATTTTGTTTAACAATCTTGCAAAATGTTTTTTGGGTGATCAAAATATTGATGAAGCTAAAAATTATTATCTTAAGGCATTAGAGCTTGATCAAAACGATAAATTAATTGTGAATAATCTTCTTATTCTATTCTTAAGAATAGGAGATAAAAATAATGCTGAGTATTTTTATAAAAAAGCTCAGGAGATTGATGAAAATTATATTGAATTTAAATTAAATAAGTCTGATTACTTATTATCAGAGGATAAAATTGAAGATGCCATTAAGTGTTTAAAAGCAATTATTAATGACTCAAAAAATTATATTGCTTATACGAAGTTAAGTAAAATTTATTCAATGATAGGTGATTTTAAAAGATCTACTGAAATAATTGATAAAGCCATTGTTGAACATCCTAATCAAAAAGACTTAAAATTTACCAGAGGTATACAGCATTTGATAGAAGGAGAATTTGAAAAAGGTTGGGAATTTTATGAATTAAGAGACTCAATCATTAAATATGACTTTTACAAAAATTTAAAAACTTGGCGAGGTGAAAATTTAAAAGATTCAACTATATTAGTTACTAGTGAACAAGGAATGGGAGATATTATTCAATTCTCTAAATTTTTGATTAATTTATCTCCTTTATGCAAAAGAATAGATTTTGTACTTTATGATAAGCTTTTACCAATTTTTAAAAAAAAATTTAAAAATATTAATATTTGTAAAAAAAGCGAAATTTCTAAAAATAAATATGATTATAAAATTTCTTTAGGTTCTCTTAATAAGTTTTTTTTTAAAGAAAAAAATTTTAATTCATCAGATCTCATAAATTTTAATGAGCTCAGAAAGAAACATTGGGAGACAATTATAAAAAACAAAAAAAAGAATATCGGTTTAATTTGGTCAGGTAATTTTTTTGGTCCTAAAGAACCCTCAAGATCAATCGAATTGAAAAAATTAAACGAAATATTGAAACTAAATCTGAATTTTTACTCTTTCCAAAATGAAATTTGGGATAGAGATAAAAAATTTTTTAAAAATTCAAATTTGATTGACTTTAGCAAAGAAAACTTTGTTGATATAATTAGTATAATTCAAAATTTAGATCTGGTGATTTCTACTGACACCTTTTTCTTACATTTGGCTTGCATTTGTAATAAAGAAACCTGGGGATTGATATCAGCTAATTCAGACTGGAGATGGTATGAATATTACAAATATAATCCCTATAAATCTTTAAAAATTTATAAGCAATCAAATTATAAAAATTGGGATGATGTAGTTTATTTAATTAAAAATGATCTTAAAAATAAATTTTCAATTTCATAGATTGTTCAAATCATAATTCTTGTTTGAATGAAAAAAAATAAGTAGTATATATCAACGTGAATTTAATGGCGGGGTAGCTCAGTTGGTTAGAGCGCGGGACTCATAAGCCCGAGGTCAGTGGTTCGATCCCACTTCCCGCTACCATTTCTTATCTATTTTGTAACCAATAGAAATTTGATTAGACGGAAATTCTAATTCTTTTTCAAAAGTTTTTTTCCAATTATTTGGTATTTTATAATCACCTCTTTCAAAGTCTAAATTTTCAGTTTTTTTAAAAAATGAACCAGAGCCCCAATTTTTAGTTTTTTTCCATATAGAAAAGTAAAAATTATTTGTATTGTTACTTAAATTATTGAAATAATAATCAAGTGTTTTTTTATCCATTTCATGAAAACAATCTACTGCAATTCCTAAATCAAAAAATTTTTCTTTCATAATTTCAATTTGATGAGGAAAAATAAATGAAATATCATTTTTTTTAATTTCATTAAGAAGATCATTCAAATTATCCAAATCTATTAACAACTTAATTTTTTTTTGAGGAAATCTTAGCTTCATCCTTTCATATGCAATATAGATAGATGGAGGAATATCACAAATTGTATAATTAATATCTGAAGTTATTGATAATATACATTCACAAAGTCTACCTGAGCCAGCACCAATTTCTAAAATTTTATCCTTCTCAGATAAATCATAAAAATCATTTATTTTTTCAAAATCAAGAAGAGATATTATTTTATCAGTAGAAATTTTATAACCATCAATTTCAACATAAGGATGATCAAAACCACAATAAGTTTTATCATCTAAATCTTTTAAACATCTGAAATATTTTGATAGCTTTAAATTTTCAAAAAGAAGTAAACAGAGTATATTGTATGTGACACTTGTTTTATAATTAAGATTATTATGTTTTTTAAATATATTGACATCAATATTAACTTGTTTCTGGCTATCTAAATTCTTATATAGGTTTTTTATATGTTCATCGTGATAATCTAAAAATGTAAAATAATGTGTTGATATTTCTGACCCATATTTACTTAAACCATTATTTTTTAGAGACTTAAAGTCATTAATATTTAATAAGTGCCATTGATTCGAAACGAATTTGTATGATTTTGAATTAATGAAACTTTCAGTTATAAATTTCAGAGTTTCGTCATAGTTTCCACTATTCTTATGCTTACCCCAATAGGTCTTGAACTGAGGAGGAAATATTCTATTTAAGACTTTTTTCATACCTTATTTTTTGACAATAATTACTTTCAAAGTATTATCAAATTACAATTCAAAATTTAATGAAAAAATTAATTAAATCCTTCAAAACCTCACCTAGATATTCAATAAAATGGAGCAACTATTTCACAATTTATGAAAATCTTTTTAAAAAATTTGTAAACAAAAAAATAATATTTGTTGAAATTGGTGTTGGAAATGGTGGATCATTATTTATGTGGAAAAAATTTTTTGGAAGCAAGGCAAGAATTATTGGAATAGAACTTAACCCTGATGCAAAAAAATTAGAAAAATTTGGTTTCGAGATTTTTATAGGTGACCAATCGGACCCTTTGTTTTGGAAAAAATTCTATAATAAAGTTGGAAAAATTGATGTCTTGCTGGATGATGGAGGGCACAAAAATATTCAGCAAATCACTACATTCATGGAATCTTACAATCATATAAAGGAAAATGGTATTATTGTAGTAGAGGATACTCACACGAGTTATATGAAAAAAAAAGGATTTAAAAATCCTTCAAAATATTCTTTTATAAATTTTTGCAACTTAATAATAGAAAATTTACATAGAAGAAATCCCTCAATAAATAAAAATCTTAATATTTTATCAAAAAAGATAGAGTCTATA
>CACFEW010000006.1 GCA_902565385.1 uncultured Pelagibacteraceae bacterium
AGATTTTAGGGTGTGGAATGGTTCATCCCAATGTTTTAAAAAATGTAAAAGTAGACCCATCAAAGTTTCAAGGATATGCATTTGGTATTGGGATAGATAGACTTGCTATGTTGAAATATGGAATCAATGACTTAAGAGCTTTTTTTGATTGTGATTATCGATGGTTGAAACATTTTGGATTTGATCCATTGGATGTACCTACGAATTATAGAGGTCTCAGTCGATGATAATAACATTTGATTGGTTAAAAGATCATCTAAAGACAAATCTAAAAGAAAAAAACCTTTTAGAGCAACTTACCAATATTGGTCTAGAAGTAGAGAGTGTAGAAAGTCTTTCTGGTGATAATAAATTATTCAAAGTAGCTGAAATTATAAAAACTGAAAAACATCCAAATGCAGATCGACTAAAAGTTTGTGACGTAAATATTGGAGAGAATGAAATTAAAAAAGTTGTATGTGGTGCAGAAAATGCAAAAGAAGGATTGCTTACTATATATGCTCCTCCAGGTGCAATTATCCCTAAAACCATGACAAAATTAGTAGTCGCTAAAATAAGAGGTGTTACTTCTTATGGAATGCTTTGTTCAGAGTTTGAGTTAAATCTGTCTGATGAAAGCGATGGGATTATTGAATTAACCAAGGAATTTAGAAAAAAAATTGGTAAAAGTTATTTTTCAAAATCAAAATCAAATCTTATTGATCTATCCATAACACCTAACAGACCAGACTGTCTTGGAGTCAGGGGAATAGCTAGAGATCTGGCTGCATCAGGTTTTGGAAAGTTAGTAGATTTAGGGGAAAAAAAAATTCATTCAAAAAATAGACACACCTTAAAAGTAAAAATTAATAAGGAAAGAGGCCAAGGATGTACTGCGTTTGGAAGCTGTTTAATAACAAATGTGAAAAATTCTGAAAGTCCTAAATGGCTTAAAGATAAGTTAATTTCTATTGGTCAAAAACCAATCTCAGCAATAGTTGACATTACAAACTATGTTATGTTCGATATTAATCGACCATTACATGCTTATGATGCTGATAAAATTGAAAAGGGTATAATTGTTCGAAATTCTAAGTCTGGAGAAGAGTTTACAGCACTTGATAATAAAAATTATAAATTGGAGAGTGGCATGTGCGTTATTAGCGATAATAAAGGTGTTTTAGGACTTGGAGGAATTATTGGTGGTACAAGATCTGGTACAGAATTTAATACAAAAAATATATTACTTGAGTCAGCTTATTTTGAACCGGTATCAATAAGAAATACAGCAAAAAAATTAAATATTGATACCGATGCAAAGTTTAGATTTGAAAGAGGTATAGATCCGTTATCAATCGAAGATGGTTTACATAAAGCTGCAAAATTAATAAAAGAAATTTGTGGTGGTGAAATTAGCAAAATTGATATTCAAACAATAGAAACTTACAAAACAAAAAAGATTAAATTTGATCCAAATATTTTTGAAAAAATATCTGGTTTTAAAATTTCTTTTAATGAAATGATTAAAATTTTAGAGGGTCTTGGTTTCGAGGTAAAAAAGGATAATAAAAGACTCAAATTAGCTGTTCCTTCATGGAGACCAGATATTTCACAGGAAGTAGATATCGTTGAAGAGTTGGTAAGAATAAGTGGTTATGAAAAGATAAAGTATATAGAGCCAATTAAACAAAGAAAAAAATCTACTTTAAACAAATTTCAGAAATTATTTCATTTTTTACAAAGATCAGTAGCATCCAAAGGTTATTTGGAGGTAATCACTTGGTCGTTTACTGATAAACGTTATAATGATTATTTCAGAGATACAAAAAAAGAGATAAAGATTATTAATCCTATTAGTTCAGAATTAGGAGTTTTGAGGAATTCAATTTTTTCAAATTTAATAATGCATATAAATAAAAATCTCGATAGAGGTTTTAAAGATTTATCAATATTTGAAATAGGTCCTATTTTTAATGGTTCGAATCCCGGTGAACAAAATACGATAGTTTGTGGTTTGTCAGCAGGTAAAAAATCTAGATTATCTTGGATTGAAAAAGATAGAAACGTAGATGTATTTGATGTGAAAAGAGATGTTGTTCAAACTTTAGTTGAAGCAGGTTATAATTCAGAAAAATTTTTTATCGACAACGAAACACCCAATTATTATCACCCCGGGAAATCAGGTAGATTATTTTTAAATAATAAAAAAAATCAAATAGCTGCATATTTTGGAGAAATTCATCCAAATATTTTAAAAAAGATTGATATTAAAACAGAGTCTTTAGTTGGTTTTGAGATCTTTATGGAAAATTTAGAATTGCCCAAAAAAAACCTTAAAGATCTAAAATTAAAATTTTCATTTTCAGATTATCAAAAATCTGAAAGAGATTTCGCTTTTATCGTAAACAAAGATGTCAAAGCTCAAGATTTGATAAACACAATTTCAAATGTAGACGAAAGTTTAATAAAAGATATTAAAGTTTTTGATGTTTATGAGGGTGATAATATTCCTGAAAATCAGAAATCGATAGCAATTAGCGTGACGATTCAGTCATCTGAAAGAACTTTAAATGAGAAAGATTTAGAGAAGATTAATAATTTGATAATCACGACTGTTGAAAAAAAAATTGGCGCAAAAATTCGATCTTGATATTTGAATGAACACTATCGATAATATAAGAAATTTTTCAATAATTGCACACATTGATCACGGTAAATCAACAATTGCGGATAGGATAATTCACAAGTGTGGTGGTTTAACAGAAAGGGAAATGAAAGCTCAGGTTTTAGATTCTATGGATATTGAAAGAGAGAGAGGAATTACAATTAAAGCCCAAACAGTTAAATTAAATTATAAAGCCAAAAATGGAAAAGAATACATATTAAATATAATAGATACTCCAGGACATGTTGATTTTAGTTATGAAGTCAGCAGATCTCTTTATGCATGTGAGGGTTCCATACTTATTGTTGACAGTACTCAAGGTGTTGAAGCACAAACCTTAGCTAATGTTTATCAAGCACTAGATATTAATCACGAAATAATTCCAGTTTTAAATAAGATTGATTTACCAGCATCAGACCTAGATAGAACAAGTAAACAAATTGAAGATGTAATTGGCATTGATACTGAAAATGCTATTTCATGTTCTGGAAAAACTGGAGAGGGTATCGATGAAATATTAGAACAAATAATAAATCGATTGCCAGGACCAAAAGGTGATTTAAAGCAAGATTTAAAATGTTTATTAGTAGATAGTTGGTACGACACATATCTTGGAGTAGTTATACTAGTAAGAGTTATAAATGGAACGATTTCAAAAAATATGAAAATTAAAATGCTTTCAACCAATCAAGATTATGTTGTTGAAAAAGTTGGTGTTTTCACTCCTAAACCAAAAGATATAAAAGAATTAAATGCTGGTGAGATTGGTTTTATCACAACAGGAATAAAAGTTTTATCTGATACAAAAGTTGGAGACACAATTTGTGACGCTTCTAAGCCATCAGTAAATCCATTACCTGGCTTTAAACCAAGCAAACCTGTTGTTTTTTGTGGGCTATTTCCAGTCGACAGTTCAGAATATCAAAAATTAAAAGATGGACTAGCAAAACTTCAATTAAATGATGCAAGTTTTTCTTTTGAAGCTGAGTCCTCATCTGCTCTTGGCTTAGGTTTTAGATGTGGTTTTTTGGGATTACTTCATCTTGAAATTATCACAGAAAGATTAGAAAGAGAGTTTGATGTAAATTTACTAACAACAACCCCGGGTGTTGTTTACAAAGTAAATTTGAATAAAGGCAATACAATTGATTTACAAAATCCGTCAAGTTTACCCGATCCCACATTAATTAAATCAATCGAGGAGCCTTGGATAAAAGCTACAATTATAACACCAGATCAATATTTAGGTTCAATTATAAAATTATGCCAAGATAAAAGAGGCATTCAAACTAATTTAACCTATTCAGGCAACAGAGCAGTTTTAAGTTATGAGCTTCCTTTAAATGAAGTAGTTTTCGATTTTAATGATAGAATAAAATCAATGACTAGCGGATATGCAAGTTTTGATTACGAAATCATTGATCATAGAGAGGGTGATCTGGTAAAACTAGGAATTCTAGTTAATACTGAACCAGTTGATGCATTAGCAATGATGATTCATAGAGACTTTGCGCAAAAAACAGGAAGAGAGGTTTGTGAAAAATTAAAAGATTTGATTCCAAGACATAATTTTATGATACCGGTGCAAGCCGCAATTGGAGGTAAAATCATCGCAAGAGAAACAATTAAAGGTTTCAAGAAAGATGTTTTGACAAAAATTCATGGAGGTGGAGCCACAGATAGAAAAAGAAAACTTCTTGAAAAACAAAAAAAAGGCAAGGCTAGATCCAAGCAGTTTGGTAGGGTCGAAATACCACAAGAAGCATTTATTGGAGTATTAAAAATTTCTAAAGATTAATTTTATCATTGATAATTTTTAAATGTCTTTTATTCAAATGAATTTTAAAAGGAAAATTTTTATCACTATTGTCAGGTTTTGTTTTTATCCTAAAGTATCTGAGTTTTAAAATTTTGCTTATTCTCTCACATTTTTTATTTGGGTGATCAGCAGGTATAATTTCAATAACTTTTGTACCTGGTTTACAAAATACTATATTTGTAAGTGCTGCTCCATGAGCACCTAATATAGTTGTGGCATTCTTAAAAAGATATATCTGTTTTTCCTGAGAAAGCTTTTCTGGCTTGTAAATTCCAAAACTTTTTTTTTCAAGCCAGTCATTTAAAGAGCTTTGATTGAAGATTTTACAATGATTAAATTTAGATGTTGATCTGTCTAAAAAAACTTTCTTAAAGGAGTTAAACTTAACTGATTTGTTTAAAAAAATTTTTCTATTGATAAGTATTACCCATTTTGGAATTTTCCTCACTTCATTTTGAATATAACCTTTATAATACCAAGGATGATCAATACATATTATTTTATCAGCAAAAATATGTTTGTATTTTGAGCTATCAATCAATCTTTTTTTTGAAATACCTAAAATCTTAAATATTTTAATTTGCCATTTTTGTGGTCTAGAAACATAGTAAAAGTCTATTTTTTTTTTTAGCTTATTCTGTGAAATATATATTTTTGGGATTATATCAAATATGAAATGAAAATAATTATTCCCACTACCTCCCTGAGATAAATTCAGAACAGTGCCAGGAAATCTTTTTACAAATGACGTTGTTCCTTTTTTTAATACCGAGTTATATTTGATGTTTTTTAATCTTCCATTTACTTGTTGAAAAGATAGTTTGGGTAATAAAAAATTATTCTTAATAACAGCGACATTCTCATTATTATCTGTAAATATTCTTGCTTTTTTGACAATATAAGATTTATATTTTTTGTTTTCGAAACTTCTAATTTTAGGATCGTTGATTTGTAGTATGTCTACGACAGAAGAAAAATTTTTCTTAATCCTAATTTTACCATGAATATATTCAAAAGCTTTTGATCTTAAATTTTTATAATATAATTTTATTTTTTTCTTAATCATTTATTGTAGAGTATATTTATAATATGAATGATATCATTAAATGGGGAATTATTGGACTAGGAAATGTTGCCCATGGATTTGCTAATTCTTTTGATAATATAAATAATGCCAAGTTGATAGCTATTGCAAGTAAAACACCAGATAGATTATCTAATTTTAAAAATGAGTTTAATATTGACTCTGATAATTGTTTTGATGATTATGAAAAATTATTAGATTCTGATGACGTAGACGTAGTTTATATAACACTCCCAAATACATTCCATTTTCAGTGGGTAATGCAAGCTATTAAAAAAGATAAAAAAATACTAATTGAGAAACCAGCTTTTTTAAGTTTAGAACAAGCTCAAATTATAAAAAGAAAAGTTGAAGAAAAAAAATTATTTTTTACAGAAGGTTTTTTCTATAGGCACCTTCCGCATATTAGTGACATTATAAAAATCATTAATGAAGATGAAATTGGTGAGTTGATTTCAATGGAGTCATCCTTTGGATTAAATTTATTGACAAAAAAAAAGCTATTTTTTTTTAAAAAAAAGAAAAAAATTAACCCAACTGGTAGATTATTCAATATGGCACTTGGAGGAGGCTGTATTTTAGATCTTGGATGTTATCCTAGTTCTTTTAGTTTACTTATAGCATCATTAATAAAAAATATTGATTATAAAAATTTTAAAATATTAGATATAAAAAAAGATAAAGGTGAGACGGGTGTTGACATAGACTCTAGTGCCCTTATTCAGTTTGAGGGCGGTTTTAGTTCATTGGTTAAATCATCATTTAAAAAAGATATTGGAAGTCAAAGTGTAATAAATGGAAAAAAAGGAAGTTTAATGATCAATGATACATGGTTTGGTGATGTAATAAAAAAAAAAATCGGAGATAAAACATATGAGCTAAAAAAAAGAAATTATACTAAAGTTTTTTCTTATGAAATAGAAAATATAAGTGATGCTATATTAAATAATTTAAAAGAAGTTTCATCTCCGGGAATGACTTTAGAGGAAACATTATTAAATACAAAAATTTTAGAGGAATGGTCTAATGCTTAAAAGTAAAATAGTAGATTGTATTACTTTTTTTGATAATAATTTTGTTTTTGATTTAAGATATAATATTTTAAAAGACGTCGTAGATTTTTTTGTAATATGTGAGTCTCAATATGATCATAGAAATAATGAAAAAAAACTGAATTTTGAAACTAAATTTTTAGAGAATAAAAAAATTAAATATTTTGTAATAAGAGAGCCATTTCCAACCGAATTAGATATTTGGAGAAATCAAGCTATACAAAGAGAATTTTTGTTAGATAAGGTAAAATCAATAACAAAAGATGAGGACTATATTTTTTTTTCTGATCCTGATGAGATACCTGATCCATCCTTATTAATTAATTTTAAATTAAAAAAAAAATTTGGTATTTTTTTTCAGAGATGTTTTAATTTTAAGTTTAACCTTTTTAACCCATACGAAACCCCTTGGGAGGGGACAAGAGTTTGTAAGAAAAAAAATTTAAATTCGATTGATTTTATGAGACAAAAAGTTAAATCAAAAAACTTGAGTTATAGTTTTTTTAGATTTGATAAAGAAAAAAATATTGAAATAATTAATAATGGAGGATGGCATTTTAACAATATAATGGATCCAGAGGCTATCTCATTAAAATTAAAAACATTTGCTCATTCTGAGTTTAGTAAAAAGGAATACTCAGCAGTAGAAATAATTAAATCAAAAATTGAAAAAAAAATTGACCTATTTAATAGAGGCCATACTTATGAACAAGTAAAACTAGACGATTCTTTTCCCAAATATCTGCTATCTAATTATGATAGGTATAAAAAATATATATTGGAATAAAGTCTTATATGTTAAATCCATAAATAACTAAAATTTTTGCTTTAAAATGAATAATCAAAAATATAATCATTTAATATCAATTGTAATTGTATTGTATCAAGAAAAATTAGATCTATTAAGAAAATGTTTAAAAAATTTATCAAATTATAAAATAATAATTATTGATAATGCTGGAGACAAATTTTTAAAAAAAAATATAGAACATGAATTTAAAATTTATAAATATATATTAAATAAAAAAAATATTGGTTTTCCAAAAGCAGCAAATTTTGCTATTAAATTAGCCGATACTCCTTTTGTGCTAAATTTTCAAGCAGACTGTAAAATCGCAAATGATGATATTATTAAATTACATGAGGCATATTTAAAATATAAAGATAGTTTTATAATATCTCCAACTTTTTATAGCGATAATAACATAGAATTTAATAGTGGTATACTTCCTGAGAAAAATATTAAACAAAAAATTCTCAAAGCAACGGGCGATGTTTGTGTAGAAACTGTTTTAGGATCAGCAATTTTTTTTAATAAAGAAGAATTTTTAAAAATTGGTGGGTTCGATGAAAATTTCTTTCTTTACTTCGTAGACTATGATTTATGTAGGAGAATTTTGAGTCAAAAAAAATCTATTATACAAATAAATAATGTCAAAGTAGAGCATCAACATGGGAATATTAAAGTCAATAATTTATTAAAAAAAGTATTTATAAGGAATTTTAATTTTACATTTGATGAGTTATATTATTATTATAAAATTAACAAACATTCAGAGATCTTTGATAAACTTAAAAAAAAATATTTAAACTACAAAATTAAAATTTTTTTTAATTTGCTATATTTAAATTTGTCTAAATCCACATATTATTTAGCAAAAGTACTTGCAATAAAAAAATTTGATAAATACTTGAGAAAAAAAAATTAATTTTTTTTTTTAATAAACATACCTTGTCCTGTAGGATAGCTTATAAAATGACCGATTTTATCTTTTAAAAAATCGTCAACAACTTCTTTGGTAGTTTCAAACATTCCATAATCATCAAAAATCATTACACCATTGTTTATAATTTTTGAGTAAAAAAATTCCATTGTCTCAAAAGTTGTCTTAGAAGAATTTAAATCTATATGTAACCATGAAATTTCATTAGGATGTTCGCCATTTCGAAAGACATCGGGTATATAACCTTTAAAAAATATAATATCATTTTCAAACATTCTGAGATTTTTTTTTGTTTGCTCTATTTTAAGATAATCGTAGTTTCCAGACTGATCCTTGTCCTTTGTATCTAAATATTCATCTTTCATTTTATCAAATGAGTCATACAGATAACCTTTAAAATCTACATTTTTTGATTGGTAAGCTTTTAATGCAAAAAAAACTGTTAAACCGTCACATACCCCACATTCTACGATATTATATTTTTTCACACTTGCCAAATTTATAGAAAGCAATGCACTATTATAAATAATATAACTTCTCCATTTAAGCTCCTCTAAAATTTTCTCATAATTAGTATCTGGTAAAAAAAATTGAGATAAAAAAAATTCTTTATTATTAATTAATTGGCTTAATTCGTCATGAAAATTATTAAAATTTTCGTCATACTTACTATTAGAGTTTCTCCAAGGAGGTTGAGAAAAAGTTGTAGTCATACCCCATCCAGAAAAAGATAATTTATTTATATCACTTTTTTCTCTTTTAAATAATTTTTTTAAATAATTTTTTATTGATCTGATTTTCTTACTTAAAAAGCTTTTATTTTTTAACTTCTTGTTTTGCCATTTGTTAAAAAAAACTCTTTCTACTTCGTTCATGTTATTGTTATTAAATAAAATTATTATATATCAATACTCAAAAACATATATAAATAAAAATAATTAGGGAGAGATGGCCGAGTGGTTGAAGGCGCACGCTTGGAAAGCGTGTAAAGGGGAAACTCTTTCATGGGTTCGAATCCCATTCTCTCCGCCATCAAATAAGCCTTGGTATATAAAGCTTATTTTAGATTTTAATTAGAAATTTGTGATTATAATTGAGCAATTTTTACCAAAAAATGTTATAATTTTTTTTTCCTAAATTTAAAAAAATGACAAATAAAAACACATATCAAGCAGACTCTATTAAAGTACTTAAAGGCTTAGAGGCGGTAAGAAAGAGGCCTGGTATGTATATTGGTGATACTGATGATGGAACTGGTTTACATCATATGGTGTATGAAGTTGTCGATAACTCAATAGATGAAGCTCTAGCAGGGTTTTGTAAAAATATAAATGTTAAATTAAATTCTGATGGAACTGTAACTGTTAATGATGATGGTCGTGGGATCCCTACAGATATACATAAGGGAGAAAAAAAATCTGCTGCAGAGGTAATAATGACCCAACTTCATGCTGGTGGAAAATTTGACCATGATTCTTATAAAGTCTCAGGAGGGCTTCATGGTGTAGGAGTTTCTGTTGTTAATGCTCTTTCAGAAAAACTATTCCTAGAAATAAATAGGGATGGAAAAAAATATTCTATTGAGTTCCGTAATGGTGAAGCAAAAGCACCTCTTAAAATTACAGGTAAATCAAAACAACCAGGAACTCAAATAACCTTTTTACCTTCAAAGGAAGTTTTCTCATCAATCAAATTCAGTGCAAATATTTTAATTAAAAGAATGAGAGAGTTAGCCTTTTTGAATAAAGGCATAAATATAACGTTTGTTGACAATAGTCAAAAAAAAGAAAAAACCTCAGAATTTAAATATGATGGAGGGTTAATAGAATTTGTAGATTATTTAGATGAGAAAAGAGAAAAATTGCAAAATAAAAACGGAAACGATCTGTTTAGAAAACCAATTTATATTGAAGGTAAAAAAAATAATGTAGAATTAGAGTGCTCGTTAAAATGGAATGCAGGCTACTCTGAAGATATTTTTCCTTATACGAATAATATTTATCAAAAAGATGGTGGAACACATTTATTAGGCTTTAGAAGCGCTTTAACAAGAATCATAAATAAATATGCAAACGAAAATAATTTACTAAAAAAGAATAAACTAACTATTTCTGGCGACGATATTAAAGAAGGTTTGACATGTGTTTTGTCAATAAAAATTCCTGATCCTAAATTTTCTTCTCAAACAAAAGACAAATTGGTTTCATCCGAAGTAAGAATGATAGTTGAAACATTAGTAAATGAGAAGTTATCGATATGGTTTGATCAAAATCCCTCGGTAGCTAAGATAGTTTTAGCTAAAGTGATACAAGCCGCAATGGCTAGAGATGTAGCAAGAAAAGCAAGAGAAAATGTAAGAAGGAAAGGTGCTATTGAATTGAGTGGTCTTCCAGGTAAATTAGCGGACTGTCAGATAGGGAAACAAGAAGGAACAGAATTATTTATCGTTGAGGGAGATTCAGCTGGTGGTTCGGCAAAACAAGGTAGGAACAGATCAAATCAAGCAGTTTTACCTTTAAGAGGAAAAATACTTAATACTTACGTTGAAGATTTAAATATTAAAAAAAATGGAAATGGAAATGGTTCAGATCAAAGAACAAAAGCATTATCAAAAATGATATCATCAAATGAAATAGTTACACTAATTAATGCACTTGGACTAGATCCTAAGGCTCATGAAATTGATTTAAAAGATTTAAGGTACGGAAAAATAATTATAATGACAGATGCTGATGTAGATGGATCTCATATTAGAGCATTACTATTAACATTCTTTAATAATAAACCTTTTAATAAATTGATAGAACATGGACATGTGTACTTAGCCCAACCACCATTATTTAAAATTAACAAAGGTTCTAAAGGAATTTATATTAAAGATGAGGAAGAATTAGAAAATTATATAGTGACTAATAATAAGGAAATTAAAAAATCAAAGAAAGGTTCAAAGGAGTTTTCAAAGTTGATAGAAAATGAAAAATCCAAAATGAGCATACAAAGGTTTAAGGGTTTAGGGGAAATGAACCCTGAAGAACTTTGGAGCACAACTCTTAATCCAGAAACAAGAAATTTACTTCAGGTTCAATATTCAAAAAACTCAAAAAAAGACCAGGAGTTGATACATACTTTAATGGGTAATGATGTAACATTAAGAAAAGATTTTATTATCTCTAACGCAATAAATGTTCAAAATTTAGATATTTAGATTATGAAGTTTTTTGAAACTTCAAAATTTCATACTTTAAAGAAATCCACTTATATTTCTCTAAGATGGATTGGTATAATAGGTCAATTAATTTCAGTTTATATTGTTTATTTTTTTTTTAATTTCGAATTTAATTTTATTATATCAAATTTAGTTATTTTTATTGGAATTTTAAGCAATTTTTATTTGATTTTTATTTATAATAAAACCCAACTTTCCGACAGATCAGCGCTAATTTTTTTGATGATCGATATTTTTCAATTAGGATCACTAATATATTTAACAGGGGGAGTCATAAATCCCTTCGTGATTTTTTTGTTAATTCCTAGTGTATTTGCATCCTCTAACTTAGGTATTAGAACTAATTTATTTCTTGTTATAACAACAATATTGATGATTACTTTTTTGACATTTTATTCAGAAGATCTACCTGCGCCATTAAATGATCATTTTCATGTTGACCCTTATTATTTTTATTCAATTCCAATCGCCTTTATAATTGCTTTAATTTTTTTAAATTATTTTGCGATAGTATTTGGTTCAGAGTCTAGAAAAAGAAAAGAGGCATTAAGCAAAATGGAGGAAATAATGGCCCAAGAACATGAAATGTTATCTTTAGGAGGACAGGCAGCAGCAGCAGCTCATTCTCTTGGAACTCCATTGTCTACAATTAAAATTATCTCACAGGAGTTAAAACAACAGTTAAAGGACCGTAAAGAACTGACTTCGGACATAGAATTATTGTCAAGTCAAGTTGAAAGATGTAACCAAATTTTGAAAAGATTGTCTTTAAATCCTATTGAAGAAGATGATTTTATAGATGAGGACTTAAACTTTAAAAAATATATAAACCAAATTGTTAATTCATTCGAAGAAACAAGTAATAAAAAATTTATCTTAAATTTTGATCAGGATGCCAGTCCAAGAAAAATTTCAAAATCAATAGAGATTATATATGGTTTGAGAAATTTTATTGGAAATGCAAATAAATTTGCTAAAGAAAAAATATTTATAACTCTTAAAAGTAATAATGAATATACTGAAATCACTATCGAAGATGATGGCGAAGGATATCCTGGTGAAATATTGTCAAAAATAGGTGAACCGTATTTAAGATCACTTAAAAATAAAGATAAAAACCAATCGGGTCTAGGTCTGGGAATATTTATAGGCAAAAACTTACTTGAAAAAAATTTTGCTTCTTTAAATTGTCAAAATTCTAAAACAAGAACTGGAGCGGAAGTGAGCATAAGATGGAAAAGTCAAGATTTAAAAAAAATTTAATGTAATTTTACTTTTTTATCAAATAATGAGCTTAATTGGGAAATCATTACATCACCAAGTTCATTAACATCAGTTATCTTAATTGCCCTTTTATAATATCTAGAGACATCATGACCAATTCCTATAGCTAAAATTTCTATTTCAGATTTATCTTCTATAAACTTGACCATTTTTTTCAAATGTTTCTCTAAAAAATCTCCTGAATTTACTGATAAAGTTGAGTCATCAACAGGTGCACCATCTGAAATCACCATTAAAATTTTTCTTTCCTCTTTTCTTTTTTTTATTCTATTGAAAGCCCATGTTATAGCTTCCCCATCTATATTTTCTTTTAGTAAGCCTTCCTTAAGCATAAGCCCAAGATTATCTTTTGCTTGCCTCCAATGAGTATCAGCTCCTTTATAAATAATATGTCTTAAATCATTCAATCTTCCTGGTGTCTTTGGCTTATTATTTTTACTCCATAACTCTCTACTTTGGCCACCTTTCCAATTTTTTGTTGTGAACCCTAATATCTCTACTTTCACCGAACAACGTTCTAAAGTTCTAGAAAGAATATCAGCACAAATAGCTGCAATTGTAATTGGTCTACCTCTCATTGAACCTGAGTTATCAATGAGGAGTGTAACCACAGTATCCTTGAAGTCTAAATCCTTTTCTTTTTTGAAAGATAATGAATTATATGGATCCATTATAATTCTTGGTAACTTTGAGCTATCAAGTAATCCTTCCTCCAAATCAAACTCCCAAGCTCTATTTTGTTTTGCCAATAATTGTCTTTGAAGTTTATTAGCAAGTTTAGTTATAACATCTTGAAAACCAATTAATTGTTGATCTAAGGTTTTTCGAAGCTTATTTGCTTCATCTGCGTTTTCAAGATTTTCAGCTTTCGTTATTTCATCAAACTGTGAAGTAAAAATTTTATAATTTACATTAGAGTCTTTTAAATTTTTTTTTTGGATAATTTGTTCAGAGTTTTGCTCCTCTGATTCTGTATCTACAAGTTGTTCATCTAATTTATATTCATCAATGTTATAATCTGAGTCTAAACTTGCTTCTGATTCATCCTGCTTATCAGGATCTTTTTTGTCTTCATCCTCACCATCATCATTTTCACTTGACTGATTTTCTTGATTATCCTCTGGGTTTTCATCCTTTTTTTCCTCATTCTCCTCTGATTGAAAAATGTCCATTTCTTGTAATATCTGGGAAAACTTAGAACTATAAACATTTTGATCTTCTAAATTTTTTTTAAAAAATTCTATATGTTCAAAAATTGATTTATCAAAATCTTTTTCCCAGAAGTTTAACATTTTTGATGTCAATGCATTGAGTTTGATATTGTGGAAGTTTTTCAGCATATATAATTCAAATGCCTCGACCACAGGCACATCATCTTTGGATTTAATTTGATCTTTTCTTTTGTAATTAATTAATTGAGTATAGTTATCTCTTAAATTTTTATCTATTCCTTTTAACATTTTTGACCCCAATTTTTCATATCTTATTTTTTCTGTAATTGTATAAAGTGATTTACATGATGAGCTGGATGGTAAATTTTTCTTAAATATTGCCTCGTTAGAAAATTTTTTTTTAAGGGCTTTTGAATCTGTTTCCGCTCTAGCCTTTATAAAATCGTTTTTCGAATTTAAATTTTCTAGTTCAATTAAATCTTGTTTTTCAGAATTTTTAATAATTTTTTTAGGATTGATACCCAAATCATCCGATATTACTCGTGCTGTAGAAGATAAAGCTTGTCTAAGCTTTTCTTTTAAACTCTCTGTTTTGTTATTCATTAAATTTGAATATTTAATAAGGACTCTGGTAATTCCTCACCAAAACATCTTTGGTAATATTCTGCAATTATATTTTTTTCAATTTCATCACACTTATTTAAAAACGTCACTCTAAAAGCATAACCTGTATCTTTAAAAATTTCGGCATTTTCAGCCCAGTGTAAAACTGTTCGTGGACTCATCACTGTAGATATATCCCCAGCCATAAATCCTTTTCTAGTTAATGATGCAACTTTAATCATATTTGAAACTTTTTCTTTGCCTTTTGCATTATCTAAACTTTTATTTTTTGCTAAGATTATCTCCATTTCTTTATCAAGGCTAAGATAATTTAAAGTTGTAACAATATTCCATCTATCCATTTGTCCTTGATTTATTTGTTGTGTTCCATGGTAAAGTCCTGTTGTATCTCCTAAACCAACAGTGTTAGAGGTTGCAAATAATCTAAAAAATTTATTTTGTTTAATTACTTTATTTTTGTCTAAAAGAGTAAAATTACCTTCTGTTTCAAGTACTCTCTGGATGACAAACATCACATCAGGTCTTCCCGCATCATACTCATCAAACACTAAAGCCACAGGGTTTTGTATGGACCAAGGCAAAATCCCTTCATTAAATTGTGTGACTTGTTTACCATCTTTTAAAACAATCGCATCTTTACCTATCAAATCTATACGACTTATATGACTGTCTAAATTTACTCTGATGCATGGCCAATTTAACCTTGCAGCAATTTGTTCTATGTGAGTAGATTTTCCTGTTCCATGATAACCTTGAACAAGAACCCTTTTGTTAAAAGCAAAACCTGAGATAATTGCCAAAGTAGTATCACGATCAAATTTATAATTTTTATCTATTTCTGGCACATATTCACTTTTTTTAGAAAATGCATCCACCTCCATATTAGAGTCTATTCCAAAAGTCTGTTTTATTGAGAGTTTTATGTCAGGTTGGTTGTTTATATTTGGTGTCAATTTTTTTCTCTATAAGTATTTTTTAACTGGGTGTAAGCCAAAGTTATTGATTTAAGTTTTTCTTCAAATTTTTTATTTCCGGAATTCATATCAGGGTGAAATTTTTTAACAAGTATTTTAAATTTGTCATAAATTTTTTCCCATTTAGACCCTACTGAAATACCTAATATTTCAAATGCTTTGATATCTTTGTGATTATATCTAAATTGTCCCATGTGATTAAAATCACTTTTTAACTTTTCTTTATCAAGGTCATCTCTCAAAGTATTATTCCACAAGACTTTAAAAAAGTTATCTGAAGAACTAAAACTTTGGGTAGGTTTATGCCAAACCATATCTGATTTTAAAAAGTCAATTACTTGATCATCATTCATACCTGAAAAATAATTCCAATTCTTATTGAATTCTTTGACATGATTTAAACATAACAATCTAAATTTTTTACTATTATCCTTTTCAACTGGTGCTTTATATTCACCAATTTCATTGCAATTATCCCAGTCACAGATATTTTTCATGATATACTTATATCAAATGAATATAGATGAGTTAATAACAAACGTAAAAAAAAAAATAAAAAAAAATATTGATATCGAAAATATTTTAATTGAAGACAAAACATTTTTACATAAAAATCATCCAGGACACGAAAGTAATAAATTTCACTTAAAAATAACTATCAAGTCTGAAGAGCTAAAGAAATTGAATAAAATTGAAAGTAACAAAAAAATTTATAAAATGTTAGAAGTGGAATTAAAAAATCATATCCACTCTCTGCAAATTTTAATTAATTAATCTTTTTTTTAAAAAAAGTCTTATTGTGGTATGAGAAAACTCCTTTTCAATTATTGGTCCACCAATTTTTCTAATAAGCATAAGCTTGATATTTTTAGAATTATTTTTTTTGTCCCTCATCATAAAAGATATGATCTGATTAATTTTTTTAATTGTAAAATAATTTTTAATAGAACTTGGAAAATGAGAATTATTTAGATGTTTAATCGCAGAATTAAATTCTTTATAGGTAATCAACTTTTTATTATGACTAAATTCAAAAGCTGATTTCATACCTAGAATAACTGCCTCTCCGTGATTTAATTTTTTAGAAAAATTTAAACTTGCCTCGTATGCATGAGCAAAAGTATGACCAAAATTTAAAATTTTTCTGAGATTTTTTTCTTTTTCGTCCTTTTCAACTATTGATTTTTTGACTTTACAACTTTCATAAATAGATTTTTCAATAGTTGGAGACTTAAGTTTAAGTATTTCATTAATATTCTTATTCAAAAAATTATAAAATTTTTTATTTGCAATTAATGCATGTTTTACTATTTCAGCATAACCACAGACTATTTCTCTAAAAGGAAGACTTTTTAAAAAGTCTACATCACTGATAACAATTTTAGGTTGATAAAAACTTCCAATTAAATTCTTACCTTGAGGTGTGTTAATGCCTGTTTTACCACCAACGGAAGAGTCAACTTGCGATAATAATGTTGTTGGAATATTTACAAATTTTAGACCTCTTTTGAATAAACTTGCTGCAAAACCTGCTACATCACCAGTAATGCCTCCTCCAATAGATATTAAACAGTCATCCCTAGAAAAATTCTTTTTAAGTAAAAGATCTAAAATTTTATTAACATTTTTTTGATTTTTATTTTTCTCATTTGCACTGTAAATAAATTTGTAAACCTCATATCTTTTCATGGATCTTGAAATCTGTTTGACGCATCTCTTTGGAATACTTTTATCTAAAACTAATAAGCATTTTTTAAAGTGAATAGAATTTGTTTTAAATATTCGTGATAAATTAGAAATCAAATTTCTTCCAATTATAATAGGATATTTTTCTGAATTAGTTTTAACTATCAGTTTAATTGGCTTCATAAATATCTATGATTTTTTTTGCAATTTGTTGTTTTGTAAAATTTTCACAATTTATTTTATATAGTGCTTTAGAGTAAATAATTGAACGTTTTTTTATGATTTCTATAAGTTCATTTTTACTAGAATTTACTGCCAAAGGTCTTTTTTTGCTGTTTTTAATCCTATTAATTAACGTATCGATATTCCAATTAAGCCAAAATGATAAGTGATTTTCTAGAATCTCATTTTTAATAGCTCGATTGATGAACGCTCCTCCACCAAGTGCAATAACACCTTTTTTACTTTTTAAAATATTAAGGGATATCTTTTTTTCAATATCTCTAAAAGAGTTTTCTCCTTTTATTTCAAAGATTTTTGATATTTTCATTTTTTGATCTTTTTCAATTAATTGATCAATATCAAAAAAGTTAAGATTTAGTTTTTTTGAAACTATAGAGCCAATAGAGCTCTTTCCAGAACCCATCATTCCAATAAAAACTAAATTTTTCTTTGATTTCATAAGTTTCTTTATTGAAAAAACACAAATATGTCTTAATTTGAAATTAATTAAACCTATATGCAATTTACAAGAAAAACAAGTTATAGCAAAAGTATAATTGGATTGTTTATAAAGTTATTAGTAATCGCAATTGTATTTATTGGAATAATCTTTCTTTTAAATAAATTAGACTTTCCAGCACCAAAAAAAACAATTGAAAAAATAATACCTAATGAAAATTTTAAAATTGTTAAATAAAACTTATTTATCAATTCTTATTATTTTTTTCTTTTCGATAGTGAATTCTTTTTCAGAAAATGAACCTGTAGATATATGGAACATTGATAAAGAACAATTACAGGAAAATTCTCAAAATAAAGAATTAATTTCAATTTCTGAAAATGAACTTGAAACTGAAAAAATTGATGTCTTTAGTTTACAGACTAAAGATAGATCTGATTCAATTAAAGTTGATGAAACTTTAAATTCCAAAGAAATTAAAATAATAGGTCTCTACGATCCTGAAGATTTTGGATTAAAAATTGATATGTGGTCAAATTCTAATGGTGATCAATTAAAATATCTTTTCTCTAATTTAGCTAAAATTAACTTATCACGAGATGCCTCAGAACTCATGAACATAGTTTTATTGACCAATGCTTATTATCCCAAAAAAAATATTAGTGAAAAGGATTTTTTGAAAATTAAATCAGATTGGTTGATAAAAAATAATAACTTAGAACTAATAGAGGAATATTTAATAAAGAATGATATTATAAACTTACACCCTAAACTTAGTAAATATTTAGTTGATGAGTATTTATCCAAGTCTGAGCTTGATAAGGCTTGCAAAATTTTTTTAAATAATTCAGAGCCAATTAAAAATAATTATTTGTCAAAATTTAATATCTATTGTTTGATAAACAATGGAAAAAAAGATGAAGCGCAATTAATTTTTGATTTAAAAAAAGAATTAGGTTTTAATGAGCCATATTTTGAAAATAAACTGAATTATCTTTTTGGATATACGAATGCAATTGATAAAACTATTTCTGAAAAAAGTATCCTAGAGTTTCATTTGGCCCATAAAACAAATCCAGAATTTTCTTTTGAACCAAAGGAAAATACTAATCCATTAATTTGGAAATATTTAGCTGCTTCAAATTTATTATACCAAACTAATGAAATTGATTTGGATGAATTAGAAAAGATTGAATTAATTGAGTATGCCACACATAACAAGAATTATCTTGAAGATGATTTATTTCAAATTTATAAAAGGTTTCAATTTACGATTGATCAATTTTTGAATGCTAAAAAAGTATTTAAATCGTTAACTAATATTGAGAGTAGAGCGCTTTTATACCAAAGTGTATTGTTAGAATCTGACATAAACAAAAAAATAGAACTAATGAAGCTTTTAAAAGAAGTATTTATCAAAGATAAAATAGCTAATGCTTTTGATGATAAACTAAAAGATCTGTTACAAGTTATTGAATTAGATCAAATTTCCTCAAAGCATACTAGTTTTTATTTAGAAAATATTAATACTGATGAAAAAAAACAAACTAAAATAAAGTATAATGATGATCTTTTACATCAATCAAAACTTATAAAATATTTTATTGGAGAATATAATCAAACAAAAATAGAAAAGGATCTCAATAATTTTCTTAAAAAAATAAAAAAGGATAAAAAGTATTCAATTTCAAAAAAAGATATAATTTTGATCGAGTCATTAAAATCAGATGGTATAAAAATTGATAAGAAATATGACAATTTATATAAAATTCTAGACTCTGAAATGCCAACAGATATTCAAGTCATGGTAAATAATAACGAGTTTGCTTCAACAATTCTTAGAATTATAGAGGTTATTGGTCAAGATGAGTTGAGTGCTTTAGATGAGGATACTCTATTTTTTATAATAAGTGCACTTAATCAATTAAACTTAGACCCTATACGTAATAAAATTCTTTTAAAAGTTCTTCCTTTAAAAGTTTAAAAATTAGTTTATCTATTTATCTAATGAGTATTAAAGATATAATCACAGTTCCTGACGAAACTTTGAAAAAAATCTCCGAACCATTAGAAAAAGTCAGTACTAACGAAAAAAAACTTATTAATGATTTATTTGATACAATGTATGCTTCGAAAGGTATCGGATTAGCTGCAGTACAAATAGGTATCCTAAAAAGAATTTTAGTAATTGATGTGTCTACTAAAGATGATAAAAGAGAACCTTTAAGTTTCATAAATCCTGTTATTAAAAAAGTCAGTGATGAAACCTCAATTTATGAGGAGGGTTGTTTGTCAATTCCAGATACATTTATAGAAATTGAAAGGCCAAAAATTTGTGAAGTGGAATATATTGATATCAATGGAGAAAAAAAAAATTTAAAGTGTGACGGTCTTTTATCAACTTGTTTACAGCACGAAATTAATCATTTAGATGGAAAATTAATAATTGATCATCTATCAAAGTTAAAAAGAGATATCATCATAAAAAAAATTTCAAAAACAAAAAAAAATCCCAACAGAATATTAGTTTAGAAATGCCTAAAAAAATCATTTTTATGGGTACACCCATGTTTGCAGTTCCAATATTGAAATCACTCTATCAAAATGGTTTTCCAATAAATTTGGTTTATACACAACCACCCCAAAAATCTCACCGAGGTCAGAGGATAAATAAATCACCAGTCCAAGGTATATCGGAAACTTTAAATATAGAATATAGATCTCCACAGAGCTTGAAAAACAACAATGAGGAATATGAGTTTTTAAAAAAAATGGAGGCTGATCTCGCAATTGTTGTAGCCTATGGACAAATAATTCCCAAAGAATTCTTAAGTTTAACAAAAAAAGGTTTTATAAATATTCATGCATCTATACTCCCAAAATGGAGAGGTGCTGCACCTATTCAGAGAGCTATAATGAATTTAGACACAGAAACAGGGATCAGTATAATGAAAATTAATGAAGAATTGGATAGTGGACCTGTAAGTAACACTTATAAAATAAAACTTGATCAAAGTCTGAATGCAAAAGAGGTCTCAGAAAAACTCGCTTTAATGGCAGCGGATAAAATTTTAGATGTTGTAGATGAAATTTTTGAGGGTAAATCAAATTTTGTTAATCAAGATAATTCCGAAGCCACTTATGCAAAAAAAATTACTAAAAATGAGGGGCAAATAGACTGGAAAAGTGATGCTCTAAAAATAATTGGAAAAATTAATGGCTTATATCCCTCCCCAGGAGCTTTTTTCAATTTTAACGGACAAAGATATAAAATTTTAAAAGCAGAAATTGGAAATGGGATTGGTAAAAATGGTGAGGTTATATCAGACGATCTTGAAATAGCGTGTGGAGGAGAAAAATCTATTAAAGTTGTTGAAATACAGAGAGAGGGGAAAAAGGCTCAAAAAATTGGAGAGTTTATGCTTGGATCTCAGATCAGAAAAGGTTCAATAATATCTAATGTTTAGATATCAAATATTGATAGAGTATGTAGGTACCAATTTTAGAGGTTGGCAAATTCAAACAAAGGGCAAGACCATACAAGGTTTTATCCAAGATAGAATTTCTAAATTATTAAAAGAAAAAATTATTTTGTTTGGCGCTGGAAGACTAGATAAAGGAGTGCACGCACTTGAACAATCTGCTCATTTTGAGTGTAAAAAAAAAATTGAAAATTCGAATAAATTTGCCAAATCTTTAAATCATTTTCTAAATAAAGAAATGATTTCAATCATTAAAATTAAGAAAAGAGGCAATGATTTTCACGCAAGATTTTCTGCAAGAATGAGAATATATAAGTATATAATCATTAATCGTTCCAGTAGACCGGTAATAGATAAAAATAGAGGATGGCACATTATTAATAAACTTGATTTAAAGATAATGAAAAAAGCTGCGAAAAAATTAGTTGGTACTAAAGATTTTTCTACTTTCAGAGCTTCAAGCTGTAGAGCAAAAAGTCCAATCAAAACAATGAGATCAGTTAAAATAAAATCTAGAAATAGTAAAATAGAGATAGAATTTCAATCTCAATCATTTCTACAACAACAAGTTCGTTCAATGGTTGGTTGTTTAAAATATGTAGGTGAAAAAAAATGGACTTTAAAAAAATTCAATTTTGTTATGAATTCAAAAAAAAGGATTTTGTGTGCACCTCCAGCTCCACCTGAGGGGCTTTATTTAGCTAGAGTGATTTATTAATTTTTTTTTGTTACTCATTGCAAACTTTTTATTAATTCTCCATCTTGACTCTTCTCTAACAATATAACCGCAGCAATTTTTTGAACCACATTTACAAGGAAATTGTTTATAGTCTTCATCATAACCAAACCCATAATCACAAGTAAACTCCTCTCCTTTTTTAATATCGCGAATTGCAGTAATCCATACTTTTAAACCTTTGCCATTATAATCACAGTTATTATTACAGCTATGGTTTACTAGACCTGCAATATTCCATGAAAAATCTCCGTCGAGAGTATATTTCTTATTTAATGTGAATAAGTAAATGGGTTTTTTATTATCAAACTTAATTGACTCATCAACCTCTTTATTTGTAATAATTTTGCCAACATAATTTATTATTTTTGTTCCCTCTTTAATATCACGTGTAGCATAAAGACCTCTTCCTTTTTTATCAATTTTAGATCTTTTAATTCTATAAAGTTTCATTTGGGTGAATTATTATTAATTAAATTTAAATCAATTGAATTCTACAAGTGCGTTAACATGTTCATTAGCACTTTCAGATAATGCATTTAAATCATAACCTCCCTCAAGAATAGAAATAACTTTGCCTTGAGTGAACTCGTTGGTAGCAGCCAAAGTTCTTCTAGTAATTTCATAGAAGTCTTTTGATTTAAGTATAAATTGAGCTAAAGGATCATCTTTATGAGCATCAAAACCTGCAGAGAATATAAGAAAATCAGGTTTATAATTAACTAACCTATCTAAAACTCTATTGAATGCATTAAAATATTCCTCCGAGTTTGTGCCTGCTGGCAAAGGTATATTTAAAGAGTTATTAAAATCACCTTTATCTTTATCAGTACCTCCTCCAGGATAAAAAGGATATTGGTGTGTTGAAATATATAATGAATTTTTGTTATTACGCATAACATCATAATTTCCATTTCCCCAATGCACATCAAAATCTACACATGCAACCCTCTTATATTTATAATTTTTAATTAAGTAATTAGTGGCTATCCCAGCGTTTGATATACAACAAAATCCCATTGCCTTATCCTTTTCCGCATGATGTCCAGGAGGTCTTGCTAAACAAAAAGCATTCTTAAATTCTTTATTTTCTATTCCATCAATGGCTCTAATTGTCGAGCCAGCTGCATCAAATACTGCTTTTTTACTGTCTGGTGATATTACAGTATCTCCATCTAAAAATTTTAGACCTTTTTGAGGGAATGAACTATTTAAATTATCAATATATTCTTTTGAATGTGTCATCGCTAATATATCGTTTGGTACATTACCTGGTTTTTCCCAAATAAGATCACTTCTTTTTTTTAATTTTTCTTTTATAGCAATTACTCTTTTAGGCTGTTCAGGATGACCGTTACCAGTGTCATGTTTTTCATAAGAGTCAGAATTAATAATTGCTGTATTCATTTGAAATAATTTTTTAAAATATTTTCATAAATTTTTGTTAGTTTTTTAAGATCTTTTAGAGATACTGCCTCATCAACTTTATGCATAGTTTTTCCAACTAAACCAAATTCAAGACCAGGACATATGGTTCTTATAAATCTTAAATCTGAAGTTCCACCTGTTGTAGATAATTTTGGTTTTAATTTGGTTATCTTTTTAATAATATTTTGTATCATAAATGTTGTTTTGTTAGGTTTTGTCAAAAAAGCTTCACCAGAAACTCTGTACTCAATTTTAAATTTTGATTTTTTTTTCTTAGTTACGTTTCTGAAAATTTTATTAAGTCTTTTTTTAATAGAATTTGAGGAATGTTTGTTATTAAATCTTATGTTGAATGTTGCTTCAGCTGTGGCTGGAATAACATTATCTGCGGTATTGTTTATGTTTATTTTAGTAACCTCCAAGTTTGTAGGTTGAAAATCTTTAGTTCCTTTATCGAACTTAATTTCCTTTAATTCTTTTAAAATATTTACAATTGTAGTTGAGGGATTATTTGCTCTAGAAGGATATGCAACGTGACCTTGGTGACCAAATATAATTAATTTACCAGTTATACTGCCTCTTCGGCCAATTTTAATCATTTCACCCAAAACATTTGGATTAGTTGGTTCACCCACTAAGCAAAAATTAATCTTCTCTCTTTTTTTTCTTAAAAACTTTACAACTTTTTTTGTACCATTGACTGCATCACCCTCCTCGTCGCCTGTTATCAACAGACTAATTGATCCATTAAATTTTTTATTTTTTGACAAAAACATGCTTACAGCAGAAACAAAAGCTGCAATAGAACTTTTCATATCATTTGCACCTCTTCCAATTAAGTGACCTCGTTTGATAGATGGTCTGAATGGATTAGTTGTCCAGTCTTTTATGTTTCCTGGAGGTACAACATCTAGGTGACCTGCATAACAGAAGTTTGGACTTTTACTTCCGAACCTTGCATATAAATTTTTAACAGGCTTAAAGCCCCTTTCTTTAAATTCGAGTATTCTTGTTTTGAAACCAAGTCTTTTCAATTTTTTTTCTAAAAATTTCATTATACCTGCATCTACAGGAGTAATTGAAGGAAATCTAATTAGCTCTTTAGCTAATTGTAACTCGTTTAAAGTTTTCATTTTAGTCTCGTAAAAGGTCGTTTATAGAAGTTTTTGACCTTGTTTTTTCATCTACCTGCTTAATTATTACAGCACAGTACAACGATGGTGCAGCCGAGTTATTTTTGTCTGGCAAAGAACCTGGAACAACAACTGAGTACGGTGGAATTTTACCATAAGTGATATTTCCAGTTTTTCGATCAACTATTTTAGTGGATTGACCTATATACATACCCATACTTAAAACTGAACCTTCCCCAACAATCACTCCCTCAACAACTTCTGACATAGCTCCAAGGAAAACATTATCCTCGATTATTGTGGGTAAAGCTTGTGCAGGTTCTAAAACTCCACCAACTCCTGATCCTGCTGAGATATGACAATTTTTTCCGATTTGACAACAGCTACCTGCTCTTGCAAATGTATCAATCATCGTTCCTTCATCGATATAAGCTCCGATATTTACATAGCATGGCATCAAAACTGCATTTTTTCCAACAAATGATCCTTTTCTAACTGGAGAATTAGGAACCATTCTAAAGCCAGCTCTTTTATGATCTTCTTTTGACCAACCTGCAGTTTTACCTTTTAACAAGTGAGATTTATCGTACCAGCTACTGTAAGGACCATTTAAGTTTTCCATTGGATAAATTCTAAAGCTTAACATAATTGCTTTCTTTAAATGTTGGTGTGTAATCCATTCACCATTTATCTTTTCAGCAACTCTTGATTTTCCACTGTCCAAATCACTAATAACCTGATTGATTGCATCTTTGATTTTTTGGTCTGAATTTTGGTTTATCTGATCTTTAATTTCCCAAGCATCATTTATAATTTTTTCTATAGACATAATTTATTGACTTTTTAATAACCTTATTTCCTTAAGAAATAAAGACAGATTTTCAATTTTATGAGAAATATAATCTTTATCAGAATCCATCTTACCAAAATGTTCATCATTAATTAACCAAACAGTTGCACATCCTCTTTCATAACCAATACTAAGGTTTTTTGCGATATCTTCTATATAAATGGTTTCTTTTGGATTTAATCCAAATTTTTTAACCATTAAATCAAAAGTCTTAGCCTCAGGTTTTGGCACATACCCAGCGTCTTTAATATCAAAAACCTTATTCCTTCCAAAGAGATCATATACTCCTAGATGGGTTAAAATATTTTTAGCATGTTCCGCGCTCCCATTTGTAAAAATAAACTTTTCCATTTCTAATTTTTCAAGTTCATTCCTCATAATCTTGTCCTCTTTCATAAATGAAAGATCTATTGTGTGGACATATTTTAGGAATTCTTCTGGGGGTATATCATGATGTATCATTAAACCATTTAAACTAGTATTGTATTTGTAAAAATAATCAGTCTGTAATTTTTTTGCTTCTTCCATATCTATTTTTAGTCTCTCGGATATGAACATTGTCATTCTTTTAGATACTTGACCAAATACTTTTTCCAATGAGTAGTTGTTATGTTTTCCATAACAAACTCCATCAAGATCCAACAGCAGATATTTCATTTCTTTAAAATTTTTCATTTTCTAATCAAAGTTCCAGAGCCCTTGTCGGAAAAAATTTCAAATAATATAGAGTGTTGTTTTCTACCATCAATTATTCCAACTGCTGTTACTCCATTGTTCACAGCATCCAAACAAGTATTAATTTTAGGTATCATACCTTCAGTAATTGTATTATCCTCAATCATTTTCAAAATTTCTGATGAAGAGATTTCATCAATTAGTTTTTTGTCTTTATTTAGAACTCCTTCAACATTAGTCATTAATAGCAATCTTCTCGATTTTAATGACTTTGCAATTGCACCTGCAGCTGTATCTCCGTTGATATTATATGGATGATCGTCATTACCTAGACCTAATGGTGAAATTATTGGGACTTGTTTTTTATTAAGAATTTTCTTAATTAAATTGTTATCAATTTCATTAGGTATCCCCACAAAACCAAGCTCTTTAGCCTCTGGAGTTACTTTAATTATATTATTTTTTTTTGTATGGATTGAGACAGCATCAGTTCCAAATTTTCTCAAAGAGTCAACAATATCATTGTTAAAATCAATTAAAACTGACTCAACGATGTTTATAATTTTTTCATCAGTTACCCTTAAACCTCTAATAAATTTTGATTGAATATTTGATTTATCTAGTTCTCTTTTTATTCTAGGACCTCCTCCATGAACAACTGTAAAAGAAATACCTAGTTTATATAGTATGTTTATATCTGTTATAAAATTATCAAAGATTTTTCTGTCTATAAAAACATTTCCTCCATATTTTATTACGATGAAATCATTTTTATATTTTTCTATATATTTAGAAACCTCATCTATTGGTGGCCCATCTTTGGGAAGTATTTTTTCTAAATCCATTTATTTATCGTTGTATGATAATCAATTTTTAAGTGACAGTCTTAACAGTTGTTCTTTTCATAATGAATACTTGTTGGGCCATGGTTAAAATGTTATTCACAGTCCAATAAATTACCAATCCACTTGGAAAGGGTGCTAATATTACAGTCAAAAAAAGTGGAAAAAACATAAATATTTTTGCTTGCATAGGATCAGTAGGAGCGGGATTTAATTTTTGTTGTACCCACATAGAAACCCCCATTGCAACAGGCCAAGCACCAATCATTAAAAATGATGGTACATCATAAGGTAGCAGTCCAAATAAATTGAATATACTTGTGGGATCTCGTTCACTTAAATCATGAATCCATCCATAAAAAGGCATATGTCTCATTTCAATTGTAACAAATAAAACTTTATATAAAGCAAAAAAAACTGGTATTTGAACAAGAATTGGAAGACAGCCAGACATAGGGTTGACTTTTTCTTTTTTATATAAAGCCATCATTTCTTGTTGTAATTTCATTTTATCATTCTTATGAAGCTCTTTTAATCTTACCATTTCAGGAGTAAGTGCTTTCATTTTTGCCATGCTTCTAAAAGAAAAATTTGCTAAAGGAAAGAAAACTAAACGAATACAGATTGTTATAGCTATAATCGCTAATCCATAATTACCAAGCAGTTTGAAAAAATAATCAATTCCAAAAAACAAAGGTTTAGTTATGAAATATAAGAAACCCCAATCAATAACTAAGTCAAATTTATCGATAGCTAAATTTTTTGCGTAACCATCAATAACATCCACTCTTTTAGCAGCAACTATAATTTGTAAATTTTCTTCAATAGAATTATTTGGACCTAATTCAAGAGGTTCAGTTGCGATAAAATTAGCCCTAAATTTATCTTTATAATCAAAGGTTGTTTTAAATTCTTTATTTTGTGGAGGTATTAATGATGTAATCCAATATTTGTCACTTATACCTAACCAACCTTTTTGAGCAGTTTTTGTAAATTTTTTTTCTTGAATATCGTCATAATCTTCCTCAATTAACTCATCATCTAAAGTCGCAATCAACCCTTCATGAAGAATTAAAAAGTCTATTATGTCTGGGATTTCATTTCTTATTATCTGACCGTAAGAATAAAAGTCATATTTACTATTTGTTTTGTTTATTACTTTTTGCTTGATTGAAAATAAATATTTGTCATCTAAAGAAATTTCTTTTTCAAAAGTAATTCCTTGATCATTTGTCCAAGATAATTTTACCGAAGAATTCTCAGTTAATTTTTTATTTCCCTTTATAGACCAGATAGTCTCTGATGTAGGAATATCTATATTTTTATCTGAGGTTACAAATCCACTTTCAATCAGATAACCCTCTTTAATATTTCTTGGCCCTAACAGAGTTATTTTTTCGTCACCATCAAGTTCAATATTATAATTTTTGAAAGTTAGATCGTCTATTGCCGCGCCCTTTAAAGATATCGAACCAATTACATTTGAATTTTCAAATTCAACTCTCTCACTTTCAGTTAATGCGTCTTTTCTCGAAATTTCAATAAAAGTATCTTTTTGTTCTAAGCTTGGTGTATCAGTATTTTGCTCAATTTTTTCTTTCTCAACTAGGTTTTGATTTGTTGTTGATTTTTCAGGAACAAAAAATAATGAATATAAAACAATTACTGCCGAGGATAATGCTATAGCTGCTATTGTATTTTTTGAGTCCATTATTTTTTTAATTTTATTTCTTTTTTAACTGGATCAAATCCACTATTACCCCATGGGTGGCACGATATAATTCTTTTAAAACTAAGCGAAAGACCTTTAAAGAAACCGTAAGTTTTGAGAGCCTCAATAGTATATTCAGAACAAGTTGGCAGGAATCTGCACGAGGGACCAATTAAAGGACTTATCAAATATTTGTAAATTTTAATAAATTTGATCAAAGTGTAAGTAAAGATATTCATTTTTTTATTTTATTAAATTCTTGAAATAAGGTTTCTTTTATTTTTTTAAATTCATTATTTAGCATAGTTGGCTTAGCAATAACAAGATATGAATAATTAAGATTTATCGATATTTCCTTAGATGCGTCATTCATAATGTTTCTGAGTCTTCTTTTTATTTTATTTCTCTTAACTGCATTTCCAATTTTTTTCTTAGTCACGAATGAAATATTTAATTTTTTTTTATTTTTATTATTTAGAACACCAAAAAATATAGTAGCATATTTGTTTGATATTTTTTTATTTTTGAGAAGGCTTTTAAATTCTTCGTTTTTTGAAAGAGCAAGTATTTTGCTTTTCATTATTTAACCAGAAACAGTTAAAGATTTTCTGCCTCTAGCTCTTCTTCTAGCTAAAAGTTTTTTACCACCTTTTGTCCTCATTTTTGATCTAAACCCGTGTTTTCTAGCTCTTTTTATTTTAGAAGGTTGGTATGTTCTTTTCATAAAAGTGATTTAAATTTATTTAAATTTCGATCTTTATAATAATTAAATATATAAATAGCAAATATAAGATTTTATAAATACGATAGTTAATAATGGAAAAAACTAAAAAAATTAAATTATTTATCGGATTATCTTATCTAGCTCTAATAATTGTATTTTTATTTTTGTTTTTTTCAAAATTTAGTCTCCAGGAAATAACCTCATATGATTTTATAAGAGATAATAGATTATATTTTAACGAAATTAAAAGCTCTAATTTATTTTTGGTATTCATAATTTTTTTGTTTTTTACAATATTGTGGGTATTCCCGTTTTTAGGATTCGCAGCACCAATTTCATTGCTTGGAGGATTTCTTTTTGGTCCGTGGCTTGGTACAATAGTTGTTGTCTTAGGTTTGAGTGTGGGTGCAACTTTTCTATATATGTTTGGTAACTATTTTTTAAAAGATTTTATAAAAGAAAAGTTTCTGAACAGATTTCAAAAACTCGAAACTAAATTCAAAAATTCAGAATTCATTTACTTATTGATTTACAGGTTTATTGGGGGAGTTCCATGGCAATTAAGCTGTCTTTTACCAACCCTTTTTAATGTGAAAGTATCTAACTTTTTTTTTGCAACATTAGTTGGAATTGTTCCTCAAATTTTTTTAGCTGTTTCGATTGGCAGTGGACTTGAAAAGATTATTCAGGGTAATTCACAAATTCCTAATATAACTGATGTAATTTTTTCTCCTGATATATATAGACCAATTTTGGCATTTATATTTTTAGTCTTGATAACAATTTTTTTAAGAAAGTTATTTTATAAAAATTAGTGGTGCTCCCACCCTGTACTGACCAGGGAACTAGTCCTTACCAAGGACTTGTTATGCCATTTAACTACAGGAGCGATTATCACAAATTGTATTTTATTAATAATAATGCATTTTTTCAAATTATTGCCTTAATTTTTTGTGTAATATGATTTATATCTATTGAGGAAAGTTTTTATGGGCATTCATTACGATTATAAATCTACTAAAAGTGCTAAACTGATGGAAAAGCAAGCTAAAAGAGAAAAAAAACTTGCTGAAAAAAAAGCTAAACGTTTAGCAAAAGGAGGTGTTAAAAAAAATAATCAAGACAAAGTTTTAGACGCATCTAAACCAATTACACTAGATTTTCTTACAAATCCAAATAAAGAATGATTGTAAAACATAAAAATGAGCGTTTAAGTTTAGCTCTAAAGAAAAACTTAAAAAAAAGAAAACTTTTTCAAAGAAAAAATAAAAAGAAAAGTAAATAATGTCTATCCAGCCTGATACTTGGATAAAAAAAATGTGCAAAGAGCACAACATGATAGATCCATTTCTTGATCATCAAGTTTCTGAGGGAAAGATATCCTATGGATTAAGCAGCATGGGTTATGATGTGAGAATTTCTGACGAATACAGAATATTTACAAATGTAAATAGTTCTTTAGTAGATCCTAAAAATTTTTCTGATGATAATTTCATTGAGAGAAAAGGGCCATATTGTATTATCCCACCTAATTCATTCGTTTTAGCAAAAACTGTTGAATATTTCAGGATCCCAAAAGATGTTTTATGTATTTGTGTTGGAAAAAGTACTTATGCTAGGACGGGAATTATTTGCAATGTAACTCCAATTGAAAATGAATTTGAGGGAAATATTGTGATTGAGCTTAGTAATACAACTCCCAATCCAGCAAAAATCTATTCTAACGAGGGAATTGCACAATTTTTATTTTTTAAATCAGATACTCAACCCGAAACAACATATAAATCTAAGAACGGCAAATATCAGGGCCAGACTACAATTCAAGTTGCTAAAATTAAAAAATAAATTATGGACAAGTTTTCTATAGAGGGCCCTTGTAGAATAAAGGGTAGAGTAAAAATTTCAGGATCAAAAAATTCCTCATTGCCAATCTTGGCATCGACGCTTTTATTTGATCAACCTGTTACAATTAGAAATTTGCCAAAAGTAAAAGACATTGACACAATGCTTAGTTTGTTAAAATCTCTTGGCTCAAAAATAATTTTATCTAAAGATAAAAGAATCGCTAAAATACACAATAAAAATAAAATAAAAACTTTTGCAAGTTATTCTCTTGTAAAAACTATGAGAGGTTCAATTTTAGTATTAGGACCTTTAATTGCAAAATATCATAAGTCAAAAATATCCTTACCAGGCGGTTGTTTGATTGGTGCAAGACCAATCAACTATCATTTGGATGCTTTAAAAAAGCTTGGAATGAATTATGTTTTAAAAGATGGATACATTTTAGCAAAATCTAAAGGCAAATTAAAAGGAAAGGTTTTAAGATTTCCAAAAATTAGTGTAGGTGCAACAGAAAATTCTATTATCGCAGCATGTTTAGCTAAAGGTACTACAATTCTAAAAAATTGTGCTGTTGAGCCCGAAATTAAGGATCTTACAAATTTTTTAAACTCGGCTGGAGCAAAAATTACTTGGAGTGGAAGAAAGTGTAAAATTATTGGAGTAGAGTCTTTGAATAAGACTGAGTATTCGGTTATGCCTGACCGGATTGAGGCAGGCACTTTTTGTGTTGCTGCAACAGTTGCAAAAGGAAATTTAGAAATATTAGATTTTGATGCCAAAATTATTAAAACAGAGCTTAATTTGTTAAAAAAATTTGGCGCAAAAATTAAAATTAAAAACAAAAAAATTTTTATTAAAGGGCCTGAAAATATTAAGTCGATCAAGAATATTAAAACCAAAGAATACCCAGGAGTTTCTACTGATATGCAATCACAACTAATGGTTATAATGTGCCTTGCCAATGGAAAAGGTTCTATAACTGAAAATATCTTTGAAAATAGATTCATGCATGTTGCTGAACTTCGTAGACTTGGCGCAAAAATAAATATTAATAGAAACGTAGCTGCAATCGAGGGAAATACAAAATTTATTGGTGCTGAATTAATGTCTAGCGACTTACGAGCTTCAGTGTCTCTTGTTTTAGCGGCAATGGTTTCTAAAGGCAGGTCAACAATAAATCGAATTTATCATTTAGATCGAGGTTACGAGGATATTGAAAATAAACTCAAAAAAATTGGGGTACGAATTAGAAGACAAAAAAATGGGTAAATATCTAGCAAAGATAATTGCAAACGATCAAGAGGGCTTACAAATGATATCCGCATGTATCGCTGGCTCAAAAACAAAAGTTGATAATATTAAGTATTTAGCATCAAGCAAAGTTTTTCTATTATCAATCGAAAGAACTAAAATTGAGTCTGATCAAATGAATAAGAAAATAAACAGTATTTGCAGATTTGATTTTGTTGATAAGGTTAAATCTAAAAAAATCGATCAAGGAAATAAAGAAAAAATATTAAATTTAATTGGCATCGATTATTTGAAAAATAAAGATGATTATGAAATAAATTTAATTTTTGATAATAATAGTCACATTGTTTTGACTACAGAAACGATTGAAGTAAGGTTAGAGGACCAAAATGAGATCAAACAAATATGAAAATATTAGATAGTAAATTAAGAAATTTTAATAAAAAGTTAGATAATTTATTATTAAGAAGAAAAACTAAAGTTCAAACGAGTTCTGTCTCTGTTATTAAAATAATTAATGACGTAAAAAAAAATGGTGACAAAGCATTGTTAAAATATGAGAAGAAATTTAACCAAAATAGAGTAATTAAACCTAGTTTTAGTCAAATTAAACAATCTATTAATTCTCTAGATCCTAAAGTAAAAAATGCTATCGATCTAGCCTATTCAAGAATTTACAAATTTCACTCATTACAAAAATTTAAAAATATTTCTTACATAGATAAATTAAAAAATAAATTAGAATATAAATATCTACCAATCGAATCCGTTGCAATTTACGTGCCAGGATCATCAGCTTCTTATCCTTCAAGTGTTTTAATGAACGCTATCCCTGCGATAGTTGCAGGAGTAAAAAGAATAATTATGATTAATCCAGGATATAAAGGAAAACAAAATGCTGCAGTACTATATGCAGCTAAAAAATGTAAAATTAAGGAAATATATTCTATTGGTGGTCCATCAGCGATTGCAGCAGTCGCCTATGGAACAAAAAAAATTAACAGAGTGAATAAGATTGTAGGTCCTGGTAATAAATATGTAGCAGCTGCTAAAAAGGAAGTTTTTGGGGATGTTGGTGTTGAGGGAATGATAGCTGGACCATCGGAAGTAACGGTTGTTGGTGATAGATTTTCAAATCCAAGCTGGATAGCAAGCGATCTTATTGGTCAAGCAGAACATGATGAACTTGCTCAATGTATTTTAATTTCTAAAAGTAAAGACTTAATTAGTCAAACTAAAGGTGAAATTTTTAAACAATTAAAAAAAATTCCAAGAACAGCTATCGCAAGAAAAAGTTTATCAAATAACGGAATTTTAATTCAAGTAAAATCAGATAAACAAATAATTGATATTGTAAATAAAATCGCTCCTGAGCATTTAGAATTAAATGTAAAAAATTACAAATCTTTTATTTCAAAAATTAAAAATGCTGGTTCTATTTGTTTGGGAAAATATGCTGTGATGGCAATGACTGACTATAATGCTGGTTCAAACCATATATTACCAACTAATGGTTCTGCTAAATTTTCAAGCGGTATAAGTGTTAATGAATTTTATAAAAGAATTTCATATATAAACTTATCAAAAAAGGGTATTGAAAAGCTTGGACCATCAGTTATAACTCTTGCAAATTATGAAGGGTTGGCCGCACACGCTCAATCTGTGAAAAAACGAATTAGGAGAAAATAAAATTTGTCAAAACAAGATTTACTTGAATTTAAGGGTAAAGTAACTGACCTGTTACCTAATGCCATGTTTAGAGTTAAATTGGAAAACGGTCACGTAGTGACAGCACATACTGCAGGTAAGTTAAGAAAAAACAGAATTCGAGTATTACAAGGTGATAATGTGACTGTGGAAATGACACCTTATGACCTTACTAAAGGCAGAATTATCTTTAGAGGTTAACTTTTTGCCTCGGTAGCTCAGGAGTAGAGCAGAGCCCTGAAAAGGCTTGTGTCGGAGGTGCGAATCCTTCCCGAGGCACCACCAAAACATCTTGAAATTAATATACAAAGAAATTAACTTCTATCTTAAATAAATAACAAAAGGACGAGTAAAAAGATGAGTACAATTCAAGGAAAAGTAAAATGGTTTAATGGCAAAAAAGGTTATGGTTTTATAGAGAGAGACGATAAAGAAAAAGATGCCTTTGTTCACGCCAGCGCAGTAAAAGCTGCAGGAATGAGATTTCTAAATGAAGGAGATAAATTAGAATTTACTTTAGAGGATGGTCCAAAAGGCCCTTCAGCAGTAAATTTAAAAAAATTAGATTAATTTAAATATTTTACAAGGGCGTTTTCTTAGAAAAAAGAAAACGTCCTTTTCTTTTTAGGGTTGAATAATTTCAATTTTTGTCTAAAACGCTGCTCATGAATCAAAATGAGGCTAATTACAGATTAAACCCAGGTACTCTTAGACTTGCTCTTAGAGGAACTAACAGAGGTGTGCACGCTCATTTCCATGCTGGCTAAAGCTAGCGAATAATCACTTATATTATAATTTTAAATAACAACAAAATAAGATAAAACAAAAAAGGATATGCCTTGATGGTGAAATAGCATCACGTCGGTTTGTGGATCCGAAGTCGTAGGAGCGTAACCTACTCAAGGTACCAAAAAATGAATAAAGAAAATAAATTAATTCCTGGATTACCCTCAGGTTTTGAAGATAGATGGAATAAAACATTAATTCTCAAAAAAAGACTATTAAAAGTCATTGAGAATAGTTTTGTTAAATATGGTTTCAACCCTTTAGAAACTCCATCATTTGAAATTAGTGAAAATATAGGCTCCTTTCTCGCAGAGGATGAGAATAATCCTATGTCTGATGTGTTTACATTCGATGATGGTGAAAAGAATATTACTTTAAGATATGATTTATCAAGTCCACTTGCTAGATTTGTTGCTCAGAATAGTCAGGAGCTTCCTTCAATATATAAAAGATATGCAATTCAAAATGTATTCAGAAATGAAAAATCTGGAAATGCCAGGTATAGGGAATTTACTCAAGCAGATTGTGATATAGTTGGAAACGTTAATTTAGCCCAAGCAAATGCCGAACTGTGTAATTTGATCTCAAATACTTTAGTAGAT
>CACFEW010000007.1 GCA_902565385.1 uncultured Pelagibacteraceae bacterium
TTTTCCATCTAATTGAGCTTTATCAAACAACTCTTTCTTAAAAGTTGTTTCTTTTTCCATTGCATTTACACTTAATGAAAATAAAAAGAAAATTGATATTAATATTTTTTTCATACGTTTTTATACCATAAAAATTAAAAACCAATAAGAAGCTAGCCCTGAGATAATTGTCGCAATAATATTTTGACTTATTATTCCAATTAACATTGCAATTATTGCTGCCATTATTTTTGGATTGTTTTCTAATTGGAAATCTCCAGAGTTATCCAAAAAGATAGCAGGAAATATAATTGCAGGAAAAATTGCTGAGGGCACAAAAGAGAGAATTTCTCTTATTCTATCATTGAACATTTCTTTCTTTAATAATGCTATCATTGAAAACCTTGTCAAAAAAGTTATCAAACCACAGTATATAATTAATAGCCAGTTACTCATTTTTTTTATTCAACTTAGTTAAAATTGCTGCAGTAACTAAAGCAGTTACTCCAGCAACAATTACATATGCTTTATAAGGAACATAATTAAATCCAAACGTTGCCACTAATCCTGAAATAATTATCACAATCACATTTATAAATTTTCTAAAATCATTAACCAGTAATGCTAAAAAAGTTAACGGTACTGCAAAACTTAAGCCTAGTTTTTCAGGAATAAAAGCTCCCAAAACAATTCCTAAAAAAGTGGTTGTCTGCCAAATAACCCAACAAGTAATACCACCACCAAATAAATGAAAATATTTATCTTTATCTTTATTTTTTTTAAAATACTCATTTGATCTTGCAAAAGCTTGGTCAACTAAAAAATATGAGATTACAATTTTCCAAATAAGTTTTAAATCTGATAAATGCTCAGAAACAACAGCTCCATACAAAAGATGTCTTGAGTTCACTGCTCCAACTGAACTTATTATAACTAAAGATGAGGCGCCTCCTGAAAATAATTGCAGTAAAACAATTTGTGAAGCACCACCAAAGACTATTAATGACATTCCCATAGTTTCTATTGGGCTAAATCCAATATCAATTGAGAGAACCCCAAATATTAAACCAAATGGAACAACTGGGATCATCAGTGGGCTAACATCAAAAATACCCTTTAAAAAAACTCTAAATTTATTATTCATTTTAGAGAGTTTTTATTAGAAGCAAACAATATGATCAATATGAATTGGTCTTTTTATGCCAAATTTTTCATTCTCCTCGTGTTGGTGAATATGATGAGAGTGAACAAAAACTGGAATTAATAAATTACTTGGCGTTTTAAGAGTGTAGATAAAATTTGTGCCCCTAAACTTTCTATCTATAACTTCAAACTTTAAATTACTTTGGTCATCATGATGCAAGTCCTCTGGTTGAACCAAAAGTTTTACTTTTGATCCTATTGGAAAAGGTTTATTAAAATTACCCGTAATTGTTCCAAGATCTTTATTTTCTAAACTTTTAGGACTTGTGACCTCTGCAGGAATTAGGATGCCTCTATTTAAAAAATTAACTACCTCTATTGAGTTGGGTAAATGATAAACATTATATGGATCGTCAAATTGTTTGAGTTCCTGATTTAAAATAATTCCACATTTTGATCCTAAATAAAATGCTTCATAAGAGTCATGAGTTACAATTATTGTAGTAATTTTTGAACTCCTTAATATTTTTTTTAATTTTTCCTGTATTTCTTCTTTAAAACTTTGATCAACATTTGATAATGGTTCATCTAATAACAGTAGGTCTGGATTAGTGATTAAAGATCTCGCAAGTGAAGCTCTTTGAGCTTCTCCAGCGCTAATTTCATGTGGAAATTTATTTAAAATTATAGAGATATCTAGTAGATCAATAATTTCTTGAAAGTTTAAATTTTTTTCTTTTTTATCTTTATTTCTATCGGCACCTAATAATATATTTTTTTCTACAGTATAATGTGGAAATAAACTGTTTTCTTGAAATGCAAGTGATATATTTCTGTTTTCAGGCTCAACATTTTTTTGATTTGAAGATAATACATTTCCTTTTAGCTCTATTGTTCCTCTTTCAATTTTTTCTAAGCCAGCAATTGTTCTTAAAATTGTAGTTTTGCCAATTCCCGATGGACCTAGAAGACATATAATATCTCCTTCATTTTCAATGGCAAAAGACACATTGGCTACTTTTGTTTTGCCTCCAACTTTAAAATTAACATTTTTTACTTCAAAAAAATTTTTACTCATTGTTCTCTCTTAAAATATATTTTGAGCTAATTATAATGAATAAAGATGCAATTAATATCAAAAATAAAGAAGGCACAGCAGCTGCCTCTAATAAATCCTCCGAGGCAGAAATGTATGCTGTAGTTGCAAAAGTTTCAAAATTAAAAGGTCTTAAGATTAATGTTATAGGTAGTTCCCTAATTATCTCTAATGAAATTAAAATAATTATAAATAATAAGGAATTTCTTAAGAAAGGAATGTGAATATTCATAAAGGTCTTTCTTTTTGAATAACCAAGTAAGTACGCACTTTCATCAACAGATATATTTATTTTTTCATATCCTGATTTTATTCCATTAAATGCTAAAGAATAAAATCTTACAAAATAAACTAATACTAATCCTAAAATAGAACCAATAAAAACTTTCTTGATAGAGTCAAATCCCAAAGATTTAATTATACTGTTATCAAACCATGCAATAAAACTTATAAATGCAATAGCCAAAATAACTCCAGGAATTGCATATCCTGAAATAGATAAAGTTGATAAAATGTTTAAGACTTTATTTTTAGAAACTCTATTTCCATAATTAGATATTAATGAGAATAAAATTAAAACAAAGCTAGACAATATTACAATGTAAAGAGTATTTGTTAAAAGTTCAAAAATTTCTAAATCAAATAAATTTTCTGGAAATTTAATTGTCCAATACATCATTTGGAGTAACGGAAATAAAAAACTAATTAAGAATATTAAAAAACAATATGAAAATGCATATAAAGATTTATTTCCAATAAGTTTAATCTTTTCTTTTTGTTTAAATCCTCCTCGAGAATTAAAATGATACCGTGCGTTTTTTCTAGAAAAATTCTCCAAAATAAATAATGCAAAAATGAATATTAACAAGAAAAAGGATATTCTATTCGCAAAGGCTAAATCATCAAAAGCTATCCAGGAATTATAGATTCCAGTTGTAAGAGTATTGATTGAAAAAAAATCAACTGCACCAAATTCTGCTAAAGTTTCCATCGCAACTAAAGATAGTCCAGCAACTATTGCGGGCCGAGCTGCAGGAAGTACTATCTTGTAAAAAGATTCAAATTTTGAAAAACCTAGGTTTTTTCCTAGGTCAATAAGACTTTGAGATTGGTATAAAAATGAGGCCCTGGCTAAAATATAAACATATGCAAACAAAGAGAAAGAGATAGATAATATTGCGCCTAACATGCCATCAAATTTAGGAATGTGTTGGTTATAATTTCCTTCTCCAAAAAGATTTTTTAAGATTGTATATGCAGTGCCATAATTTTCAAAAAAAGCAGTTAACGAATATGCATAAATATAAGGTGGTACTGCAAAAGATAATATCAATGCCCATTTAAAAAAGTTAGAAAATGGAAAATCAAAAAAAGATACCAAATAAGCTGAGCTAGTACCTATAATAAATGTTAAAATAAGAACACATATTAGTAATACTGATGAATTAAAAATGTACTCGATTAAAAATGTATTTTTTAAAAGTTCATAATAGTTTGAAGTTTCTTCAAAAAAACTTGTAAATACGGTAATTATTGGAATTATGACAAATATTGAAATCAATAATGAGAAAAAAAACCAGATGTTAAAAAATTTATGCATTTAAAATTTTATATTATATTAATTTTTTTAGAAAAGTAATTAATGTTTATTAAGTATTTCAAATTTAGTGTCCACCGTAATCTACATTTACGATGGACACCGGAAAGAAAAATTAGAAATCAAAAACTTTAAGGAGATGCGGAACTTCCTTAGGTTCAATTTCTTCCAGTTTTCTTTTATTTATTCTTTGATCGATTTTTTTACACTCCATAATACATGGGGAACATGCCTTGGAAGATTTATTTAAATCAATCTCTGAAATAAATCTTTTTTCTTGTTTCATTGTTACTTCCAACCAGCGGCAGTCATTACTTCTACTGCAGCAGCCTGATTTTTTCCATAAGAAGCTAACTTAGTTTTCATATCTTGTTTGAAATCTAATCCTAAGTTATTTACTACTAATGAACTTGGTGAAACACCGTTAATCATCGGAAACTCAAAAGTGTTGTTAGTAAAATGCTCTTGAGATTGAGGAGTCAGTAAAAACTCTACAAGCTTGATAGCGTTAGCTTTATTAGGAGCACCTTTGACCAAAGCGGCACAACTAACATTCATGTGTGTTCCTCTATCATTTTGATTAGGGAAGAAAGCTTTAACTTTCTTAGCTGCTTCTTGTTGCTCTGCACCTTTTTTACCAGACAACATAAGTGCTAGATAATAAGTATTAGCTACAGCAATATCAGCTTCTCCTGCTGCGACTGCCATAATTTGAGCTCTATCATTACCTGTAGGTGTTCTTGCCATGTTTGCAACAACTCCTTCAGCCCATTCAGCTGTAGCTTTTTTTCCATTATTTTTAATTAATGATGCTACTAAAGATTTATTATAAATATTGCTAGATTTTCTAATTACTAATCTACCTTTCCACTTAGGATCAGCTAAACCTTCATAAGTCATTCCAGATAATTCTGCACCTGTAACTCTCTCCGGCGAATAATAAATTATTCTAGCTCTTTTAGCTATTCCAACCCATTTATTCGTTCTAAAAGTTTTTGGTACAGCATCTTTGATTGCTGCTGATGTTAAACCACTTTGAAGTGCACCTTTTGCATCCATTGCTCCACATCTTCCAGCATCAGCTGTAATATATAAGTCAGCAGAAGAATCAGCACCCTCACTTAGAATTCTTTTTTCTAAAGCACCTGATTTTCCGTTTATCAAATTGACTTTGATTCCAGTCATATTTGTAAACTTAGAATAAAGCTCACCATCTGCTTTATAATGTCTTGCATTAAAAACATTTACCTCATTCGCCATCACAACTGATGAGGCAAATAAAGATGCTATCAATGCAAAAATTGATATATTTCTCATTATTTCTCCATTCTTCCGCAAGATTTAATTGAGAATGAGAACTATTCTCATTGAGAATGATTATCAATCGCAAAGATGTCGCAGGCTAACTAAGACTTCCAGTCGCCTATTTTGCTGAACAAAAAGTTCCTAAAAGCCTGAACTCTGGCTGTGTTTTTTAAAGATTGTGGATAAACGAAGTGTGCCTCTGTGATTGGTCCCTCAGATTTAGGTAAAACTTTAATAATATTGGTCGAATTACTTACTAAATATTCAGGCAGTGCTGCTAAACCTACTCCAGACTCCACTGCTAGTAAAAGTCCCATAACACTATTTACCTTCATTATAGGTTTTCTTTTTTTTCCGTCATGCATCCCTAACTTTAATGCCCACTCTGGATTATAAACTGGAGAAGGTGCTCCTTTACCAAATGATATGAATTTGTGTTTATTTAAGTCACTCACAGTTTTTGGCATACCATATTTTTCTAAATATTTGTTAGACCCATAAATATAATATTTTAGATCTATAAGCTTTTTTTGAATATAATTTAATTGTTTAGGTCTTCTCATAAAAATACCAATATCTGCTTGTCTTGTACTTAAGTCCAGCTCCTTATCCTCAAAAATCAACTCAATTTCAACCTCGGGATTTAACCGCATAAATTCCTCAATTCTAGGTGTTAACCAATGAGTTCCAAAACTTCTAACTGTTGTAATTGTCAATTTTCCTGTTGGTTTATTTTTTTGATCTCCTAGTGAAGTTTCCACTTCTTTGAGTTTACTTATAACTTCGTGTGCAGTCTTAAATACATACTCTCCATTTTCGGTGAGCGTAAGACCTCTTGCGTGTCTCTCAAATAATTGAACTTTTAAGTCTTGTTCCAAAGATTGAATTTGTCTACTTATTGCTGATTGACTAAGATTTAAATTTATAGTTGCATTAGTAAAACTTCCTGCTTCTGCAACTGCATGAAAAATTTTAAGTTTATCCCAGTCCATTATTTATTTAAATCAACCAAAACTCTTCCAGAAATTTCACCCTTTAATATTTTAGGATAAGTTTCAATTAACTCCTCCAAGCTAACAGTTTGAATAGATTTTTCTATTAAGTTGAAATCGATTAATTTTGCAGCCTCTCCCCATATAAACTCTCTTCTTTTGATGCTACAATTAGCTGAGTCCATTCCCCAAAGTTTTATTCCACGTAACATAAAAGGAATAACATTTGTGTTAAGTTCATTTGTACTTGCATTACCACACACTGCAACAATCCCATTTGAATTAGTTTGAACAATTGCGTTAGCTAAAATTTTACCACCAACTGTATCTACTACCCCATCCCATAAACCTTTATCTATAAGTTTTGGATCTTTATCAAATTCAACGCGATTTATAACATTTTTAGCACCTAATGATTTTAAGTAATCAGCTTTAGAATCTTTTCCTGAGACCGCTGTAACATTGTATCCCATCTTATTTAATATCATAACCGCAATACTTCCGACTCCACCGGTTGCACCTGTAACTAAAACATCATTTACTTTTGCACCAAGCAAAATTTCCTCTCTAGCTTTTATTGCAAATGCTGCCATTAAAGATGTAAAACCAGCAGTCCCTAAAATCATTGCTTGCTTACTTGATAAATCACTTGGTTTCTTTATTAAGAAATCTCCGTTAACTTTTGCTATTTGAGAATATCCACCATAAAAAATTTCTCCAACTCTAAAGCCTGTTAAAATTACTTCATCGCCTGACTTAAATTTTGAATTTTCACTTTCCAAAACAGTTCCTGAAAAATCTATGCCTGGGATATGCGGAAACTCTTTTACTAACCTTCCACCGTTTTTTAAAATCATTCCATCTTTAAAATTAAGATCTGAATAGTCAACTTTAATAGTTACATCACCATGTTTTAAAAAACTTTTGTCTAATGATTTTACTTCTCTTGTAAAGTTGTCACCCTCTTGATTTAAAACTAATGCTTTAAATTGGTCTGACACTTTTAATCTTTTGAATTACTTATTAACCTTAAATATCTGTTTTGATAACTTAAATCTTCTTTAAATTGACCTAAATAATAATTTGTGACTGTTGTAGCTTGTTCTTTTTTGATTCCTCTCATAGTCATACATTGATGAGTTGAGTCTATTGTAACTGCTACCCCTTTGGCATCTAGAGATTGCATTAGTGTGTTCGCAATCTGCATAGTTAATCTTTCTTGAGTTTGTAATCTTTTAGAAAAAACCTCTACCACTCTTGCTAATTTGCTTAATCCAACAACTCTTTCATTAGGTATATATGCTACATGAGCTTTACCAATTATTGGTGCCATATGATGTTCGCAATGACTTTGAACAGAAATATTTTTTTGAATAACCATATCATCATACCCATCGACATCGCCAAAAGTTTTATCTAAAACTTGAATAGGATCTTCCTTATAACCTTTGAAATACTCCTTAAATGCTTTAACAACTCTTTTTGGAGTTTCTAATAATCCTTCTCGATTGGGGTCTTCACCCATCCAAGATAAAATAGTTTTAAAAGCTTCCTCTGCTTCTTTGTCAGAAATCTTCTTCGGATTTTGATTATTATCTATGTCTTTAACTAATTTCATGGAGGGCTTTATACATATAAATGTGCATTTTTAAAATATTTAATATATCTCTATATGTGCTACATAATTACCGAATATGTTCAAAAAAAGAGAAAATGTGGTTGAAATTGAAGAGGGAAATCTTCTTTCCCCTAAATTTGATAATGATGGTTTAATACCTGTCATTACAATGTGCTCTCAAACAAATGAAATTTTAATGCATGGTTATATGAACGTTGAAGCATTAAAAAAAACTATTGAAACAAAAGAAGCTCACTATTATAGCAGATCAAGGAAGGCTATCTGGCACAAAGGTAAAACCAGTGGTTTTACTCAGAAAGTAATTGAAATCAAAATTGATGATGACCAAGACTCAGTTTGGCTTACTGTTGATATTGGAGACGGAGCTAGTTGTCATGTAGGTTATAGATCTTGTTTTTATAGATCTATACCTCTTGGGCCGATTGAAAATGGTAGAGAAATTAAGATGAAATTTACTGAAAAAGAAAAAAAATTTGACCCAGAAAAAGTTTACAAAGGTCAACCCAATCCAACAAAAATTTAATTAGATGGAAATTAAATATCAAAATTTAAGAGTATTAGGTCCAGCAATTTTGAAAGTCAAAATACCAGGTGAAATACTAAATAAATTAAATGAGTATATTGATAAAATTATTGATGATGATTCTAAATTAAAAAGATTAAATTATGGCGAAGCACTGGTTGGTGATGTGACTCAGGAATTTTTATTGGAAGTAGAATTTGTTAAATCGTCAGGTTGGTTAGATTTTTTAGGAAATTCTTGTAAGATTTATACAGAGTTAAATGAAGGAAAAAAAATATCAAAATTCAATTTGATGAAAACATGGGTAGTAAGGCAATTTCAAAACGAATATAATCCAACTCATTGGCACGGTGGTCATATTTCTGGAGCTGGGTTTTTAAAAGTTCCAAAGTCATTAGGACAAAGTACTCAACAAAAAAAATCAAAACAATATAGAGGTGGAAACTTACAACTTATACACGGAGCAAGAATGTTTACTTGTCCCTCTACGTTTAATATTACCCCGGAAGTTGGAGATTTCTATTTATTCCCAAATTATTTGATGCATACAGTTTTTCCATTTAAAGACACTGATGAGGAAAGACGCTCTATCTCATTTAATGCCTTTATAGATGAAGATATATACAACGTATATGGAAAATAAAATTCAAAAAAATATTCTATTTAAAAATTTGGATAAGAAAAAAACTGATAAGATCAAATAAACATATAAAAAATATAAATTATGAAAAAACTTGAAATGAAACTGGTAAGACCTTTCGGTCCATCAGTGATACATGCAAAAATACCTGTCAATACAGTTGAGACTTTAAATAAATACATAGATGGTATTGTAACTGATAAAAAAAAATCATCTGCTCTTGATCATGGTCATAATTTAGTTGGTGATGTCACACAAGAATTTATGCTTGAGCCAGAAATCATAGAAAAAAGTGGATGGGGACAATTTTTAACAACTTGCGTAAGCCGATGGGTAGAATGGGAATTAAAAAAGAAAATTTCAAAATTTAAGATAATGACTTCTTGGGTAGTTAGACAATTTGAAAATGAGTACAACCCTACACATTGGCATAATGGTCATATATCAGGAGCAGGTTTTTTAAAAGTTCCTTCAACTTTTGGAAAACACGTCCAAAAAAAAAATAGGGACTATCATGGTGGAAGTTTGCAATTAATAAATGGCACACGACATTTTATGTCACCATCAACCGTTTCTATAACTCCAAAAGTAGGAGATTTTTATTTTTTTCCTAACTATTTAATGCATACAGTTTATCCATTTAAAGATACTAAAGAGGAAAGAAGATCAATATCATTCAATGCCCAAATTGATGACAAGATTTATGACGTCTATACCTGAAGCCAAAATTCAAAAAAATGTTCTTGGAGAAAAACTGGAGGAGTGTTCCTTAGATCCTTTAACTGGTTGGTATAGAGATGGTTGTTGTAATACTGATGAAAATGATCATGGATTACATACTGTTTGTGCAAAAGTTACAACCGAATTTTTGGAATGGTGTAAAGAAGCTGGAAATGATTTAATCACACCTCACCCTGAGTTTGGGTTTCCAGGCTTAAAAGATGGAGATGGCTGGTGTGTTTGCGCAACTTGGTATGCAAGAGCGGTAGAAGCTGGAAAAGGTTGCCCGATTTTTTTGAAACGAACTCATGAAAACACATTGAAAGTTTTACCAATCGAAACACTCAAAAAATTTGCAATAGATCTTTCATAATATAAATTTGGATTATGGGTGAAAATATTTTATCAGTCATATATCTTTTATTAGTAATTGCACTAGTCTTCCCAGGTTTTTATTATGCAAATAAAAATAAAAAAGTTTTTTTAAAAAATCTTATTATTTGGCTAGGTATTATTGGAATAGTAATAATTTTTGCTAATTTTCTAAGATAGCTAATTACATATTTCCATACTTTGGTCCACCACCTCCCTCTGGAGTGACCCAAACTATATTTTGAGAAGGTTCTTTAATATCGCAAGTTTTACAATGAATACAGTTCTGAGCGTTTATAACAAATTTGTTTATATCGTTTTCTTTTTGAACCTCATAAACTCCTGCTGGACAATATCTTTGTGCTGGTTCGTCATATTTTTCAAGAGTATATTTTATAGGTAAATCTTTATCTTTTAGCTGTAAGTGCACTGGCTGATTATCCTCATGATTAGTCCCAGTCAAATAAACTGAGCTTGTTTTATCAAAAGTAATTACATTGTCAGGTTTAGGATAATCAATTTTTGGCATTTTATCTGCAGGTTTTAAAGTTTCATGATCGGAATGCTTATGTCTTAATGTAAATGGAAATTTTCCTCTAAATAAAATTTGATCAATTCCTGTAAAAATTATTCCTAAAATTAAACCCCAATTAAAACTAGGTTTTACATTTCTTGCCTGATACAGTTCTTTATATAACCAGCTTTTTTTAAATAATTCCTCATATAATGATAAATCTTTTTTGGACTGAATATGTTCATTGATAGCCTCTGCAGCTAAAATTCCACTTTTCATAGCAGTGTGAGATCCTTTTATTTTTGGCATATTTAATGTTCCCGCATCACATCCAATAAGTAATGCACCTGGCATAAACATTTTTGGTAAACTTTGAATACCACCTTCAATTAAAGCTCTAGCGCCATAAGAAATTCTTTTTCCACCTTCTATAATTTTTTTTATTGATGGATGTGTTTTAAATCTTTGAAACTCATCAAAAGGAGAAAGATGAGGATTTTGATAATCTAAACCTATTACATATCCTAAAAACACTTGTTTGTTCTCAGCATGATAAATAAAACTCCCACCATAAGTGTTATTGTCTAAAGGCCATCCAGCTGTATGCATCACTAATCCCTCTTCATGATTTTTTTCATCAATTTCCCAAATTTCTTTAAATCCGATTCCATATTGTTGAGGATCTTTGTCTTTATTAAGATTAAATTTTTTAATTAATTGTTTTCCTAAATGACCCCGACAACCTTCAGCAAAAACTGTAACCTTGCCTATAAGTTCAATACCTGGTTCAAAACTATCTTTTTTATTTCCTTGTTTATCTATTCCCATGTCCTGAGTAGCTACACCTTTAACCGAGCCATCGTCATTAAATAAAACCTCACTAGCTGGAAATCCTGGAAATATCTCTACACCAAGTGTTTCTGCTTGCTCAGCAAGCCATCTACATAAATTTGCAAGACTAATTATATAATTTTTATGATTTTTTTGGACAGCGGGTAACAACCACGTTGGCCAATTTAATGATTTTGTTTTTCCTAAAAATAAAAATTTCTCCTTAGTAACTTTTGTTTTTATAGGTGGATTTAAATCTTTCCAATTTGGAATTAATTCGTCTAGTGCTCTAGTTTCAAAAACATTTCCACTTAATATATGGGCACCGATCTCAGATGCTTTCTCTAAAACACAAATATTTAAATTTGAATTTAATTGTTTCAGTTTAATAGCAGTTGTTAATCCTGATGGTCCTCCACCAACAATTACAACATCATATTCCATTGACTCTCTGGACATAATAATTTTTTACAGATTATATTATTTTTGTATAGTGTTTAATTTGTTCAGTTCCTCGATAAATTGAGGTACTGCTTCAAAAAGATCAGCTTCTAGACCATAGTCTGCAACACTGAAAATTGGAGCTTCACCATCCTTATTGATTGCGACAATCACTTTGCTTTCTTTCATTCCAGCTAAATGTTGAATAGCACCAGAAATACCAATGGCAATATATAAATCTGGAACTACAACTTTTCCAGTTTGACCCACTTGATGATCGTTGCTTATATATCCGGCATCCACAGCCGCTCTTGACGCTCCAATAGCAGCATTTAATTTATCAGCAACAGAAGTGATCAATTTAAAATTGTCTCCACTCTGCATTCCTCTTCCACCAGAAACAACCACTCTTGCAGTTCCAAGTTCTGGTCTATCTGACTTAATTTCCTCTCTTTTTACAAATTTTGTATTATTAAACTCTTCACTTGGTTCAGCTTTTTCAATTGGTGCAGATCCGCCTGAACTCTCACATGGATCAAAAGAAGTTGGTCTAATAGTTATACATTTTTTTGGATCTTTGCTTTTAACAGTTGCAAATGCATTTCCAGCATAAATTGGTCTTAAAAATGTATCTGCAGAAATTACCTTAATAATATCACTGACTTGAGATGTATCTAAAGAAGCTGCAATCCTTGGCATCAAATTTTTACCAAATGTATTAGCTGAACAAACAACATGTGAATAGTTTTCTGCCAATTTCACGATTACTGGTGTAAAATTTTCTGCTACAAAGTTTTCGTAATGATCTGCCTCTACTTGAATTACTTTTTTGACTAATGGTAACTCTGATAATTTTTTTGCTGCATCACCACAGTTATTACCGATAATTACAGCATGAAGATCTGTATCCATTTGAGAAGCTGCAGTCACGGCATTCAGTGTAAAAGGTTTAAGCTCTTTGTTGTTATGTTCTGCAACTAATAAAACTGACATTATATTACTTTAGCCTCATTTTTTAATTTTTGCACTAGCTCAGCCACACTTTTTACTTTTATTCCCGCTTTTCTTTTTGGTGGCTCTTCGACCTTAATTTGCTCGATTCTTGGTGATGTATCTACTCCTAAATCTGACGCATTTATCTGCTCAATAGGTTTTTTTTTAGCTTTCATTATGTTTGGTAAAGATGCATATCTTGGTTCATTGAGTCTTAAATCACAAGTTACAATAGCAGGAATATTGATCTCTATTGTCTCTAATCCTTCGTCAATCTCTCTTGTAACTTCAAGTTTTTTATCTTTAATCTCAATCTTTGAAGCAAATGTTGCTTGAGGCCAGTTTAGTAAAGCACTTAACATTTGACCTGTTTGATTACAATCATCATCAATTGCTTGTTTTCCCATAAAAACTAAATCTGGTTTTTCTTTTTCAACAATTTTTTGTAATAATTTAGAAACGGCTAAAGGTTCTAAAATACCATCAGCTTTAATAAGAATGCCTCTATCAGCTCCAACCGCTAATGCTTTACGAACAGTTTCTTGAGCTTTATCTTCTCCAACACTTACTGCAACTACTTCAGTTGCTTTTCCCGACTCTTTGATCTTTACCGCCTCCTCGATTGCATTATCGTCAGGTGGATTGGTGGACATCTTAACATTATCGGTTACTACACCAGTATTATCCTCTTTAACTCTAATTTGAACATTGTAATCAATTACTCTTTTTACTGCGACTAAAATTTTCATTAGGCTCTCAATAGTTTATTTTCAGCATCGTATGGACTTTCTTCTACTATTGTAGCCTCATACATTTTTCCAAGAATATCAACTTTAAGTTTTTCTCCAATATTTGCTAAATCAGGTTTCACCATGGCTAAGGCAATAGATTTATCTAATCTAAATCCATATTCCCCTCCTGTTGCTCGCCCAACGACTTTGTCATCTTTATAAATTGGATTGTTACCTAAAACATCTGAGTCTGTTGTGTCATGAACCTCTAGTGTTACTAATTTATTATCAAAACCCTTTTCTCTCCATTTGTTTAGTGCATCAAGTCCTATGAAATTACCCTTGTTTGGATGAATAAATCTGTCTAGGCCAGACTCATAAGGTGAATACTCAATTGATAGTTCAGTTCCCACAAGTTTATAAGATTTTTCTACTCTTAAACTGTTCATCGCTCTGATGCCAAAAGGTTTAAGACCGAGATCCTTGCCTGCTTCCATTAATTTATCAAAAATATGGTTTTGATATTCAATTGGGTGATGTAATTCCCAACCAAGTTCACCAACAAAATTTACCCTCATAGCATTTACTGGAGCATATCCAACATTAACATTTTTTGCAGTTAACCATTTAAAGTTTTCATTTGAAAAATCGTCAGTTGAAACTTTTTGCATAAGTTCTCTAGCTTTTGGGCCTGCTACAACAAGCACACCTGTACTATTTGTTAAGTCCTCAAATATAACTGAACCATCGGTTGGCATCCATTTTTGAATCCAATCATGGTCTAATCTCAAATTCGCTCCAGCTGAAACTAAATAATAACTATTTTCAGCTTCTTTCATGATTGTAAACTCAGAGTGAACACCACCTTTAGTATTTAGCGCATGACACAAATTAATTCTTCCGATTTTTTTTGGAAGTTTGTTAGCTACTAAGTAGTCTAAAAATTCCTCAGCTTTTGGACCCTTAATTCTACATTTTGCAAAGGCTGTCATATCCAAAAGTCCAACATTTTTTTTAACATTTTCACATTCTTTCTTAATTGCATCAAACCATTTTGATCTTCTAAATGACCAATGATCTTTTTGTTCCATGCCATCTGTTGCAAAAAAGTTTGGTCTTTCCCATCCAAATTTTTGTCCAAAAACAGCACCAAGATTTTTCATTCTTTCATAACAAGGAGATGTTCTTAAAGGTCTAGCAGCTGGTCTTTCTTCATCAGGATAATGAACAATAAAAACATGACTGTAAGCCTCCTCATTTTTTGCTTTAAGATAAGATTTTGTTGCATAATTTCCGTAACGTCTTGGTTCAACACCAAGCATATCAATCGACGGTTCACCATCAATAATCCATTCTGCTAATTGCCAGCCCGCTCCACCTGCTGCAGTTATTCCAAAACTATGTCCCTCATTAATCCAAAAATTTTTAAGTCCCCAGGCAGGACCAACAATAGGATTACCATCTGGCGTATAACATATTGCACCGTTATAAACTTTTTTCACTCCAACTTCTCCAAATGCTGGAACTCTATGTATTGCTCCCTCAATGTGTGGAGCAAGTCTATCTAAATCTTCTTGAAACAATTCATATTCAGAATCTTTTGAGGGACCTTCTACATAACACGCTGGTGCACCATCTTCATACGGACCTAATATTAATCCACCAGCCTCTTCTCTCATGTACCATCTACTATCACTATCTCTTAATACACCCATCTCTGGCAGACCTTCTTTTTTTCTTTTTTGTATTTCTGGATGCGGTTCAGTTACAATATATTGATGTTCCACAGGAATAACTGGAATATCTAATCCAACCATTTCACCAGTTTGTCTTGCAAAATTTCCTGAACATGAAATGACATGTTCACATTCAATTGATCCTTTGTCTGTTTCAACAATCCATCCCTCTTTAGTTTGTCTCATTGATAACACAGTTGTGTTTCTATAAATCTCAGCTCCTCTGTTCCTAGCACCTGTGGCAAGTGCCTGAGTTAAGTCTGCAGGTTGGATGTATCCATCTTCTGGGTGTTGAATTGCTCCAACTAAATCATCAGTATGACAAAGCGGCCAAATTTCTTTAACTTGTTGAGGTGTCAAAAATTTTACATCAACACCAATTGTTTTAGCTACACCAGCATATTGATGATACTCATCCATTCTATCTTTGGTGCTAGCTAAACGGATATTTGAAACAATACTGAAACCAACATTCTTACCAGTCTCTTCCTCTAACTTTTTATAAAGATTTACTGCATACTTATGAAGTTGACCAACAGAATAGCTCATATTAAAAAGAGGTAACAAACCTGCTGCATGCCAAGTTGAGCCTGAGGTTAATTCTTTTCTTTCAACTAAAACAACATCTGACCAACCTTTTTTTGCTAAATGATAAAGAGCGCTTACTCCAACAACTCCTCCACCGACTATGACGACTTTTGCTTTAGATTTCATTAAATGATTCCTACTAAATTTTTATTCATAACGAAACAAAATTGTATTATGGATAATCAAATTGAACTTCCTAGTGCTATTGGGCTAGAAACCATTGTGGTCAACCAACAATCCTTAAGGGGTCCTTCAGCAGTATATTTTTCCACTTGCCAGTTGAACTTATGATAAACCTTATCTTTATCTAAAATTATCACCTCAAATTTTGCCCATTTGTCACTACCTCCAACCTGTGTAATTGTATGGCTTAAGTGATTTAAGAGCATTTGATATGAGTTGCCTTTAATCATCATTTTGAAATTTGGTAAAGGGCCAGTATTTTTTTTGTTGCTGGGATGCGCAAAATTCCAGGTTTGCTCAATCCCACTATCTTTATAATTTAAGTCATTTTTTTGAAGACCACTTAATTGAATCTCGACAACTTTGGAAGGTTTTATATCACTATTAGGTTTCAGTAATTCAGCTTTAGTTATTGAAATTGAAAAGAGAAGAATAATTAAGACTTTAAATATTATCTCGAATTTTTTTAACATCTTTTTAAAAATTTAATTATAAATTTAATTAAAGTATTTTTCGTACTCTATCTTTGTACATTTATTATCAATGTAAATGATGTCATTTGTCTCAACAATTTTTTTTGCTTCCTCGTTACTAATGTCTAATTGTAACCATAATACTTTTGCATTTATTTTGACAGTTTCTTCTGCAATTGTGACAACTTCATTCGATGGCCTAAACACATCTACTATTTCTACTGGATTATCAATCTCTGAAATATTTCCAAAAACTTTTTCTCCTAATATTTTTTCTCCTTTCATGGATGGATTTACGGGGTAAACTTTAAAACCATTGTCTTGTAAATATTTCATAACAATAGATGATGTTTTTGTTAAATCTTTACTTGCACCTACTAGAGCAATATTTTTATATTTTTTTAAAATTTCTTTTATATTTTCCACTCTATTTACTTTTTACTCATTATCTTTTCTTCACAAAACTTCTTAGCTTCTTCAATAGTCATTGGTTGATCCAACTTTTGACTACCTGCAATACAAGCATCGATAGATCTTTTAAAATTATGGTCTCTAAAGGTGAAAATAAAATATATACCAATGATTATTAAAATAATTGTTAGAATATTTTTTACTTTCACTTATTTCTCCACTTTGGTTTTCTTTTTTCTAAAAAAGCTGAAATACCTTCTTTTGCATCCATAGCCATCATATTGTATGTCATCATTTGACTTGTATACGAGTACGCTTTTCTGAGGGGCATTTCTAACTGCTTATAAAAAGCTTGTTTTCCAATTTTGATTGTTAAATTTGATTTTGATGCAATTTTTTTTGCAATTTTCATCGTCTCACTATTTAATTTTGATTTTGAAAAATAATCATTAATTAAACCAATTTCCTTTGCGTAATTTGCTTTAATTGGTTCACCAGTTAGAAGCATCTTCATCATAGGTTTTCTATTAATCTTTCTGCTAACTGCAACCATAGGAGTACTACAAAACAATCCAATATTTACTCCTGGTGTTGCAAAAAGTGCATCTTTTGTGCTGTAAGCTAAATCACAACTAGCAACTAATTGACATCCTGCTGCATAAGCTGCACCATGAACTTTTGCAATAACTGGTTTTTTACCCTCAACTATTTGAAGCATTAGCTTAGAACAAAGATTAAATAATTTTTTATATCTTTCTTTTTTCTTTAAGTCTTTAACTTCTTTTAAATTATGACCTGCACTAAAACCTTTTCCAGCACCCTCAAGAATAATAACTTTAACCTTTTTATCTTTGTCTAATTTTTTAAAAACATTGATTAAATCTTTTAAATTTTTGTAAGATAAAGAGTTGTATGTTTTTGGCTCATTAATAATAACTCTTGCTATATCTTTATTCTGATTGATGATTTTGATATTCATTAAAAACTATTTAAGTTTACCCTCTTCTCTCATCTTTGCTCTTATCTTGGTGGCTGAAATTTTTTGTATTTCCTCAGGTAAAACAATTTCTTCTATTTTGTAACCAACACCTCTTCCATAACAAATGTTTGTAATATTGGGAACTAACATAATTTTAAAACGTCCCTCGAATTCTGGATTAAGTTTATCTTCAATATTTTTTTTTACTGTTTCAAAGTCAAATGGATTATCATCCACACCTTGTACGTCTCTGATTTGTATACAAACTTGTCCAGTTTTCTTAATTATTTCTTTAAATAAAGTATAGTGACCATCATGAAATGGTTGCCATCTTCCAAGCATTTGAGCAGTTGGTTTTTTATTATCCCACTTGTAAGTCATTATTTTAATTTCTCATATATCTTTGGAGCCCAATTTTTAGCATCTTGAGTTGTTACATGAAAGTCATACTTATCAGGTTTTACAAACATTTTATTTGTATCATCAAACCTACCCTCCTTAATTGTATCAACCCAAATAACAAAATCTGCTGGAAATAAACTTCTTGCCTCAGGAGTAGGACAAATAAAATCTGCTACAACATAATTTCCATCATTTTTCAATTTTACTGCAAAGTCAGCCATTCTTTTTGCTTGTCTTTTTCTTCCTTCCTCAGAAAAATCCCAATCATTGGCTTCTTTTCTTACTTCATCAGCATTTAATCTTTTAGCATTTAACATCGGACCAAGTTCGTTTGCTAACGTAGTTTTTCCTGATCCCGGTAGTCCCATTATTAAAATTATTTTCATTTGATATTAAATTGACACCTTTTTCAAAAAAGATAAAGATCTTATAATGAAATTTTCTCTTGAAATAGGCCCTCAGACAGATCTTGATACAGTACCTCAAGTAAAAGATGTTTATATCACAATGCTTCCAGGGGGTGACTATAGAGAAACAGCTCAACAGGCAGTTGAGTTAGTTAAAAAAGGTTTTAATCCTGTTCCTCATTTTCCTGCAAGGTCAATGCTGGATGAAAAACAACTAAAAGATTATGTTTCTAGGTGTAAAGATGGTGGTGTTAAACAAGTTTTAGTAATTGGTGGCGGGAGAGAACCAATGGGAAAATTTGATAGCTCGTTTCAACTTTTAGAGACTGGTTATTTTGAGAAGATGACAATAGGAATTGCTGGACACCCTGAGGGGAGTCCTGATATATCCGACTCAGATTTAGAAAAAGCTATGATAGATAAAAAGCCTTATGCTGATTACATCGTAACCCAATGGTTATTAGATCCCCAGCCTATTATAGATTTTGTTTCTAAACAAAGTGTACCAGTGCATGTGGGAATTACTGGGCCTCTAAAAATATCTAGCTTAATAAAATTTGCTAATATCGTTGGTGCAAAAAATTCTCTAAATTTTCTTAAATCTAATTTTAGTAAGGCGTTAGATTTATTAAAACCTAAAGACCCTAATGATTTAATTGGGAAAGTTAAATCGCATACTGATTTCTTCCACATTTATACATTCGGCGGCTTGAAGGAAACAAACAAGTGGTTGAAGGAGAATGGTTATGTCTAAAGAATTTGACTATACTAAACTAAAGCATGTTACTTCTGTTGATCAGTCAGATCGAAAAGTACCATACAATTTAAGACAAAGTGGGCCTACAAAAGTTGAAATGTTAATTTCAACAAGAGTAAGAAAATCACCATATTGGCATTTATCAATGCAAGCAGGTTGTTGGAGAGCAACTGTTTATAATCGAATTTATCATCCTAGGGGATATGTAAAACCTGAAGATGGTGGTGCAATGGTTGAGTATGATGCAATTGTAAATCATGTAACTATGTGGAATGTTGCTGTTGAAAGACAGATCCAAGTAAAGGGTCCTGATGCAGAAAAATTTGTTGATTACGTGATAACTCGAGATGCAACAAAAATCTCTCCGATGAGAGCAAGATATGTAATTTTATGTAACGCTTACGGAGGAGTTTTAAACGATCCAATACTTTTAAGAATTTCAAAAGATGAATTTTGGTTTTCTTTATCAGACTCGGACATAGGAATGTATTTACAAGGCGTTAATGCAGACGGTAAATTTAATTGCACCATTGAAGAAATTGATGCATGTCCAGTTCAAATTCAAGGGCCTAAATCAAAAGCGCTTATGAAAGATTTGCTAGGTGATCAGGTTGATTTAGAAAATATGCCTTTCTATGGTTTAGCTGAAGTTAAGGTTGCCGGAAGAAGTTGTGTTATCTCTCAATCAGGTTTTTCAGGTGAAGCTGGATATGAAATATATTTAAGGAATGCAACTTTATATGCCGATGAGATGTGGAATGCTGTTCTTGAAGCTGGAAAAAAACACCAGCTAATGGTTATTGCCCCTGCTCACCACAGAAGAATTCAAGCTGGGATTCTTTCTTGGGGTCAAGATATGGATCAACAACATAACCCTTTCCAGTGTAATTTAGGTTATCAAGTTTCTTTATCAGGAAAAGGAGAATGGAAAAAAACTTCTGATTACGTAGGAAAAAAAGCTCTTGAAAAAATGGGCGCTGAAATCAAAGCTGGAAAAAAACCTTATAAGTTACAGTTGGTTGGTCTTGAGTTAGGAGGAAAACCAATTGATGATTATGCACCAGATTTTTGGTTGATATCTAATGCAGATGGTGGTGATCCAGTTGGTTTTGTAACATCACCATGGTGGCATCCTGAAAAGAAAACTAATATTGCTATGGGATATGTTCCATTTGATGGAACTTTAAATGCCAATGGCTTTCCTAAAGGTAAAGTTGGAACTAAATTTAAAGTTCATTTACCAGAGAAATATTCAGATAAACCAGGAACACCTGTTGATGCCGTTATAGTTGATATTCCATTTAAGGAATCTTATAACGCTAACACAAGAGAAGTGGTATCAGGTTAATTATTTTTTTAGGGGAGTTTGCGCTCCCCTTAAAATCATAAATGACAAAGAGTTTCATTATTGTAGTTTGCATTATCATCGCTATTGCATTAATACTATTTCCGTTAATTGTATCTTACAAAGAACAAAAAAATAAAAAAAAATAAATGTTTGCTGAATTTTTAAATATAATTTTTAAATCTATAAAATTAGATAAAACACTTTATAGTGATAATAAAAATTTTGGTGAAGCTGCGATATATTTTGCGGGTTTGATAATGATATTAGATGGTGTAGCTGGAGCTGTGGCTGCAAATACTGTGGTAAAAACAGCTATAGGAATGTCTGGTCTTACGGCAATTTTAACATGGTTCATTTGGGCAATTTTTATTTATGTAATTGGTGTAAAATTATTTCCAGATAAACAAACAAAAGTGCCTTTTAAAAAAGTTCTGGTAGCAGTTGGTTTTGCTCATTCACCAGGTTTACTAAGATTTTTTGCATTAACCCCCGAATTAATGATACCAATCATTTTTCTTACTCAATTCTGGATTTTTGCAAGTTTAATTATTTCAACAAAGCAAATCTTAAATTTAAAATCTAATTTTAAAGCGTTTGGCATAATATTTTTATCATTTTTAATTATTGCTTTTTTATCAATATCTTTTGTTATGAGTAGAATGAATGCTTTACCAATAAATAGTATCTAAATTGGAAAGATTGTTTTCGAAACCCTGCATGATTTACAAATTTTAAATCCAGTCAAAATTAAATTTTGGGTAACACTTTCATCAGTTTTTTTACATTCATCACAGATATCATTTAATTCATCAGTGTTTGTGTTATGCTGATCTTTAATATTATCATCTTCAATCATTATCAGTTAAAGCCGCTCCTGCTGCCCCTTTTTTTAAACTTTCTGTTTCTTCAACAAAAGTTTTTTCTGATAATTGATATAAACTTTTCCAATCTTGCTCGGTAAAGTTGTCATTATTTTCTAAAATTTTTACCTCTACGTTGTTTGCAATATTTGGACAATTTTTATTTAACAAGTTTGTGGAAATATTAACATTTATATTTAATAGAAACTCATTTTTTTCAAACTTAAAAAAAATTTTTTTACCGATAACCTCTGAGCTTCTACTAAGAAAGGGTAAAAATAGTAATGGGTATGCAACTTTGGAAAAATTAATAGTTTTTATTTTTTCAATTTTTTCAATTTGATCTAAAAAACTTACACCTAAAATAATTGGGCAGTAAGAAAATTCAGAGTTTTCATTATTTTGATTAATTAGATTAAGACTCTCAAACTTTTTGTCTTTTTTTTCATTTAAATATTCATTTAAATTTTTAACTCCTTCAAAGTTAAACATTTCTAGTAATCTTACACTTTTTCCAACTTCTTCGCTTATTCCCCAAGAATAACCTAATGCTCTACTCGCGCGTTTAGAGGTTGTTTCAATTTCACTCAAAGATTTCATAAAATTTAATCAACGATAGACCCAATGCTGATTATAATCTTTTAATTCATGCGGAAGTGGTGCTCCTTGAAACATACAAATTCTTAACCACTTGTCTGACTTAGGATCAAATTTTAGTGCACCAAAAAAAGATAATTTTAATCGTAGCATATCGATTGGGACAACGTTTTCATTAATTGTATTATCTTGAATTTCAGCATATGGAAATTTTTCAACGATAAATGCGCGTCTTACAACATGTCTTAAATCTGCATTATACATTAAAAATCTATCAATAGTTAAATCATCTTTACATGAAATTAACTGATCATATAGTTTTTTAATATCTCTAGCAATTGCAAGAGGTTGTTCTAATTCTGCACCTCCTTCCTCAAAACGATCTGCATACCTGGGCTCTTCTTTATTTTTAGAAATAAACCAAAAATTTCTTAAATTTGATTTATCTTTGAAATCCATTTTTAGAATATCTGGATATCTTTGCTTTAAAATATTTTTAAGATCTAAAACTGTTCGTTCTGTGGGAATTCTAAAATACTTTTCCTCATCTGAGCTCATTTTTTTTATTAATGGCTTAACAATTTTATCAAAAGGTTCCATCATCATAGACACGATATACTCAATAGTTTCTTCACAAGTTTCTTCCTCTAACCATAAATATATTTGATTGAAAGGATATGGAGTTGAAAAATCTAATTGATCTTCGATAAATTCTAAAAATTTTTTTACATTAAGAAGTAGTGAATTTATTTTTTTTATTTGAAATTCACTTTCAGAATTCCAACTGGTAATATTTTTTAAGGAATCTTTGACACATTTTTTGAATAAATCTGCATCTTTTGAATTCACATTTTTAATTTCTCTAATTTCTTTTAATGCGACTTCTCTTGATAAAATCCAATTATTTAACAGGGTAGGATGATTTACAATAAAAGGTGCCATTCCAAGTCCAGTTGAATTTCCAATGCCAAGGTTTCTACAAATTTTTTTGTCTAAATTAACTGCTTTCTCTGGATTTTTATTTTTTGCTACATGATTAACTTGGTCAAAAGTGAATTGCCTTACTAAATAGACTAACATCATCTCTAATCTAAAAGGTCCATTAATTTCCACCCTATTTTTAATTCTAAATCGATCTGCTAAACCAAACTTTCCAGAACCATAAACAGCGGTAGTTCTATATAAGTATCCAACTTTTTCTAATAAATCTAAATCTGGCTGATTACCCTCGCTTAACTTTTCAACTACGTGATTAAAAACCCTTACCGACTTATTTGCTCTAGATAAAGTTAATTCTTTGTATGAAAGTCTACCAACCTCTTGCCTTGGGACTTCATTCTTCAATCTTTCAATATCTTTTTTTGAGGGAACCCCGTCATGCAAAGTAAAAGCAGCGTCCCATTTTGTTGCAATAACTCTATCTGATCTATCATTATCATCTATCTTGTTAGCAAAACAAACTAATGAGTAAACTCTTTTATCTTTTTTGAAAGAATATATCGCTACGCCATATCCACCAGAGTCTAAGTTGAATAAATCTCTGTTGTATTCCCAATCTTTGAATTCATCTAAAAAACTTCTTAGAAATGACAATTTAGATTGATGAAAAGACCCTAGTCTAGACAATTTCATTATTATGTTTGGATCTCTTAATTCGACTTTCATACTTTAAATATTTTTATAAAAATTATACCAATTGTTACCTAATATCCCATTAGTTTCTTCTTCGGAAAATCCAACTTTTCTTAATCCCTTCTCTATATTAAAAAAACCTCTAGCATCCTCAAACCAATCTGGTTGTCTAGGAAAGCCAGGTTTGTTCTTTGAGCCTTCTCCATAATTTTTATTTTTAGACCAGGTACCGTTCCTCATCCATTCTACTATTTCATCAGGCTGATTCAAACATAAGTCAGATCCAATACCAATATTTTTGATATTCATTATATCTGAAGTTCTAGCAATCATTTCACAAAAGCTTTCTAAAGTACAATTAGTATTATTCTTTAAATGGTGAGGATATAAAGAAAAACCCAAAATACCTCCACTATCACTTAAAACTTTTAATAGTTCGTTAGATTTATTTCTTTTAGCAGAATGCCAAAAACTTGGGTTAGCATGAGTGATTGCAATTGGTTTCTCACTTATTTCAATTGCATCTAATGTACTTTTTTCAGCAGAATGAGACATATCTATAACTATTCCAACTCTGTTCATTTCTTTAATGACTTCACGTCCAAAATTAGTTACTCCACTATCAATTTTTTCATAACAGCCAGTTGCTAGAAGAGATTGGTTATTATAAGTTAATTGCATAAAACGACATCCAAGTTTATGCACTTTTTCTACTAAAGATATATCATCCTCAATTGGCGAGCAGTTTTGAAATCCAAAAAAAATTGCAGTTTTTTTTTCTAATTTAGCTTTTTCAATATCTTTGAAATTAGTGCCTTGAAAAATTAAATCTGAATTTTTCTCAAAAAGTTTTTGCCACTTTTTAATTTCATTAAGAAACTCATTATAATCTTCATGATAGACAATCGTTACATGAACAGCATCTAGCTCAGCTTTTCTATTTATCTCAAAAACTTCTCTTGACCAATTACAATATTGTAAATTATCAATCTTAAATTTCATGAGTTTAATTTTATTAAACCATATCAATATGTATTTGAAATTCTATTAATTTATTGAAATTTTAACAATTTTTTGAAATAAAGTTTGAATAATAACTCATGAATAAAAAAAAACTAAAAGTTTCAATTGTGATGGGTAGTCAATCTGACTTTAAGACAATGAAATTAGCGAAACAAATATTAAAAAAGCTAAAAGTTCCTCTAGAAATAAAGATTATTTCTGCTCATAGAACCCCAATGAGAATGTACAAATACGCATCTGATGCAGAAAAAAATAATATTGGTGTAATTATTGCAGGCGCTGGAGGATCGGCACATTTGCCAGGAATGATCGCAGCACTTACTCAAATACCTGTATTAGGTGTTCCAATTGAGAGTAAAAAACTCAAAGGCTTAGACAGCTTATTATCTATTGCTCAAATGCCTAAAGGAATCCCTGTGGGGACTTTAGCAATCGGAGAGGATGGAGCAATAAATGCTGCAATACTTGCTGCATCAATTATTTCCAACAACAATCCTCTAGTGAGATCTAAACTTAAAAGTTGGAGAATATCTCAAACAAAATCAGTTAGAAAAAATCCAAAATAATTTAATGTCTGTAGTGAGATTAGGAATACTTGGTGGTGGTCAATTAGGTAGTATGTTGTCAGTTGCAGCAAAAAAATTAAATATCAAAACTGTGATTTACTCAGATGATAAGGATGCACCTGCACAAAATTTCTGTGATGAATTCATGTTTGGTGATTACAAAGATAAAAATAAAATTAACGATTTTGTGAAAAAGGTAAGTATAGTTACTTATGAATTTGAAAATATTCCTTATGAAACTTTAAATGAAATAAATAAATTCAAAACCGTAAATCCAAAGCCATCGATAAATAGATTAATACAACATCGTTTAGCTGAAAAAGATTTTGTAAATAAATTAAATATCAGAACTACAAGATATGTTAGTATAGAAAAAAAGTCAGATTTAGAGACTCTTGATGATTTTTTGCCAGGAATTTTAAAAACAACAACCATGGGTTATGATGGAAAAGGTCAATATCCTATTAAATCACTAAATGAATTAAATGGATCAAATATAGATTTTTCAAAAGAGTATATTCTTGAAAAACTAGTTAAATTAAAAAAAGAGATCTCTGTTATAATTACAAGATTTGGCAATAACAGATACGAAATTTACGAGGCAATAGAAAATATTCATGAAAACCAAATTTTAAAAAAATCTAAAATCCCTGCTGATATTAGTAATAAACTTGTTGATCAATCTAGAGAGTGGAGTAAACAAATTTCTGAGGAATTAAAATACATTGGTACACTTTGTGTAGAATTTTTTATTGATAGAAATGATAATCTATATGTGAATGAAATTGCACCTAGAGTTCATAATTCTGGCCATTTAACTATTAATGCTTTTAATATAAGTCAGTTTGAAAATCATATAAGAGCAGTTTGTTCTTTAGAGCAAATCCCCTTAAAGAAATTACATAATGCAGAAATGATAAATCTTATAGGTAATCAAATTACACCATATAGACAAAATATAAATTTAAACGATAATGAATTTTTTTTCGATTATCAAAAAAAAGAAATAAAACATAAAAGAAAAATGGGTCATTTAACAAAAATTTTATAATGTTTAAAACTATTGAGGGAAACTTTGAAAATTCAGATGTTAATGAACTTTTAAAAAAACATTTTATAGAATTAAGGGCAGCTTCTCCTGAGGGAAGTGCTCATGTTTTGGATATCGAAGGTTTAAAAGTACCATCTATTAAATTTTGGAGTTTGTGGTATAATGATAAATTAATAGGTTGTGGTGCCCTTAAAATTTTAGAAAAATACCATGGAGAATTTAAATCAATAAGATTACATGATGATTTTAGGAATAAAGGGAATGGAATAAAACTTATTGATCATTTGTTTGATGAAGCTAAAAAATTAAATATTAAACGAATTAGCATAGAAACGGGGGCAGGAATATTCTTTAAACCAGCAAGAAAATTATTTGATTTATGTGGATTTAAGCCCTGTAAACCGTTTGCACATTATAAAGAGGATAAAAATTCTATTTATTTGTCAAAGTTAATAAACAACACTTAAAAATAAAATTTTAAGTATTGATCTATTTTGTTGACAAAAGTAATTAAATTATAAAGAAAGTCACTATTGCTTAAATATAAGTAATAAATTAACAAATAACAAAGTAAGAAGAAAAATATGAGTCTACAAGGAAAAGTAAAGTGGTTCAATCCAACCAAAGGTTTTGGTTTTATTGAAAGAGATGATAAAGAAAAAGATGTGTTTGTACATGTTTCAGCTGTAAGAGATGCTGGTATGAACGGTTTAGATGAGGGTCAAGCTTTGACTTTCGATGTTGAAGATGGTCCAAAAGGTCCTTCAGCAGTTAACTTAAAAACTGCATAATTTTCATTACATAGATTATTGGCTATAAGATTTACAATTTGACAATATTTGTATATTTGTAGCCAATAAGAAAAATTTAAAAATCAATAAAATAAAAATAGAATGATTGGAATTTTAGGTGGCATGGGCACACAAGCTGGCCTAGACTTTTGTAACAAACTTGCAATTCTTTATCGAGGAAAAATTGATCAAGAATATCCTTTATTTCTTCTTTTCAACAAATCAAATATTCCTGGACGACCAGAGTCAATAGGTGTTCAAACTAAAAATTTATCAAATCGAAAAAAAAATAAAAAAATTGAAAAAAAATACTCATTGGTATTAAAAAGTTTATTACACGGATGCAACATACTTAAAAAAAGTAAATGTAAATTTATTGTTATTCCCTGTAATACAGCACACTATTGGTATGATGATTTAAGAAAAAGAGTAAAATTACCAATTATAAATATGCCCAAAGAGGTATTTATTCACACTAAAAAAACATGTAAAAAAGATTCATCAATTGGACTATTAGCAACAGAGGGTACTTTAAACACTGGTGTTTACAATAAGTTTTTTGATAAAAATTATAATCTTATTTTTCCAAATATATCTTTACAAAAAAATTCTGTAAATAAAGCAATAAAATTTGTAAAAATGGGAAATGTAAAAGCTGCTAGTAAAATTATAAAACCAGCCATAAATTATTTAATCAAAAAAAGATGTAAAAAAATAATTTTAGGTTGTACTGAATTACCAATTGCCATATTCGCATTTAAATCATTCAAAAAAGTAAAAACTTCAAAAATTTTTTTAGATCCAAATTTGATATTAGCCAATGCGGCGATGAAAAAATACCGTAAATAATGAAATCTAAAGATAAGCCATATATTTTATATGTAGCAGAAAAGATATATTTAGAAGTTTCAGAAATTAAAAAAAAAAATAATGGTTTCTCTAATATTGATGCAATAGATGGTTTTATTGGATCAGATACTTACAAAGAAGTAAGTAGCGGTAAATTTCATGACAATTGGTTTGAAGAATTAAAGAAAAAAAAAGAAAAAATTCCTGAAGAGACAATGAGGTTATTAAAAATACAAAGAGAAATGATGATTAAACAGTTAATCCAGTACCCAGAACTTTATTATACTAAAAGTCATTTTCCCTTAGAAATTTCTCAACGTGCGTTTGATCACTTGTGGAGAATGTGTGAAAGTTATGAGTTATGGTGTAAAGAAACTAACCAAAAAAAATTAATTCTTTTAAATCTTACCGATTAATTTTTTGTTCTATTAACTTTTGATGAGTTAATTGAACTCTTTTTTCAACCAAAAGTTTAAAATTTTTTATAACTTTTGGTTCATTATTTTGTTGGACAAGTTTTTGGTGGGCTATTTTTACTCTTTTTTCTATTAAGTCTTTAAAATCTTTATTTAAGCGGTTTTCTTTATTATTTTTAGATACTTCTTCAGTAATGTAGTTAAGAGAACTTTTGCCTGTTTTTCTTTTTAATTCATTATCAAAAACCAATTGAGCAGTTGCTTTAACCAAATTTCCTGAAGTGGCTACTGTGATTGCAGGACCCAGCACTGCTGGTAGAGGGACGAAACCCGTCAAAAATAAAAACGAAGTAAGAAAAAAACAAAGTTTTAAAAATCTTAAATTCACCAAATAAATTTATTTGATTTAATCAAATGCTACAATAATAAAATTGTCCAAAATAAGTTTTAATACTAATAGAATATTATGGTAATTCATCATATTTTATTACAATTTTTAACATGATCAAAATTTTTCCTTTTATTTTTATTATTCTTTGGTCATCTGCATTTATTACTACTAAACCGATCATCGATAATAGTGATCCATTTGCTGCCTTGGCTTTTCGTTTTTTTTTTGTGGCAGTTGGGTTTTTGTTATTCTCACTTTATTCTAAATATTCAATTATTATAAAAAGAAAAAACTTAATTGAGTCAGTCCTTAGTGGTATTCTTTTCCATGGTTTGTATCTGGGAGGGGTTTTTTATTCAATTTCTATTGGCATGCCCACAAGTATTGCAGCATTAATTGTAACTCTTCAACCAATTTTGACAAATATCCTGAGTGGACCAATTTTAAATGAAAAGGTGACTTTAAAACAATGGATTGGTGTTTTGCTTGGATTTCTTGGAGCAACACTAGTTTTGGGTTTAGATTTAGGATCAAAGATTCCATTGCTGGGATTAGTTGCTACATTAATAGCACTTATTTCAATAACAGCATCAACAATTTGGCAAAAAAAATTAAGTAATAATTTACCTCTGTCAGTTAGTAATTTTTATCAAGCTGTAGGAGGATGTTTTTTTCATATTATTGTTGTTATATTTTTTGCAAAACCCTACATAGCCTTCACAAAAACATTTCTTCTTTCAATGGGTCATCAAATATTTCTTGTGTCTTTTGGTGCTTTTACAATTTTAATGTTTTTGATAAAAAAAAATTCTGCAAGTAAGACTGTTTCAATTTTTTTCCTTATTCCCGCAACATCTGCTTTAATGGCTTGGTTCTTTTTAAAAGAAAGTTTAACAGCAATTGATCTTTTAGGTTTTTTGATAACGTCAATAGGGGTTTACATAGCTACTAGAGATTAATATAGCTATTTATTTTCGTAACCAAACTCTAATGCTGCATCAGTAATAGAATGGTACAACGACTCTCCAAAACTTCTTAATGTGAATAACCTTACTTTAAATGGTTTATTATTTAGTAAGTCTATTGTGAACGCAATATTATTATAAAGAGAATTTATCGAATTATTTTTATTTAATTCATCAAAATTAAATGGTGATCCTTTTTTTAAAACTTCTATTACATAATTGCCTTCTATATCAATTACAGCTCTTGAGTGGGATAAATCAGTAATTGCAAAATCTATTTCTTTACATTTTGAAGAAATATCATTGATTAAATCTTTTTTGGAAGAGACCAATAACCAATTTTTTGGGCCATTCCATAAAATTCTTGTGTTATCATTAAAACTCACATTTAAAGGAGTATCTTTCAGTTTTAAACCGTCAATATCTAAACTTTCAATCGGAATATTAGAATTTTTGAATTGTACAATTTGCACAATCAACAAATTTTTTTTCTCTGTGATTTTTAAAAGGTCGTCTCCTTTTTTGTCTTCAAAGTCTCCAAATTGTCCTTGATGGTGAACATTGGCTAGTGCAGAAATTAAACTCATGATCTAACTCGTTCACCTTTTGGATCAACATAATGCGAAGACACTATCTCGACTGGGATTACTTTATTTTTTAGAGGAGACATAACAAATAACTTTTCTCCTATCATATTCTTACCATCCTTAAGAATTGCTAGAGAAAATGGATTGTCATGTTCAACACTCCAGCATGAAGCTGAAATATAACCTAATTTTGGGTTTGGAAGTGGTGCATTTGAATCTTTAACTAAATGAGATCCCTCTGGAATACTTGTTTTTTTATCTAATGGGACAACACCAACAATTTTTTGTCTATCTTCAGCTGCAAAAGCTTTTCTTGATAAAGATCTTTTTCCAATAAAATCTTTCTTTTTACTTAATAGTCCCTCAAGTGAATTGTCATAAGGAATAGTTCTACCATCAAGCTCTGAACCTGCAACATGCCCCATCTCAATTCTTAAGGTTGATAGTGCTTCTGTTCCATATGGTTGAATTCCAAACTCTTCTCCAGCTTCTATTATTTTTTCCCACATAAAATATCCATTGTCTGACTCTACATTGACTTCGTATGCAAGTTCACCAGAAAATGAAATTCTAAAAATTTTTGCTTTTACTCCAAATAAATCAGCTTCCATGTAACCCATAAAAGGAAGTCCCTCATTCGTCACATCAGTATTTGGAAAAAGTTTTTTTAATACTTCTCTTGATTTTGGTCCAGCAATCGCAGCTCCTGCCCACTGTTCAGTCGTTGAAACTACATTAACATTTAGCTCTGGCCAAACTAGTTGTAGATAATATTCTAAATGTGATAAAACATTGGCAGCTTGAGCAGTTGTTGTAGTCATATGGTAATGATTTTCTGATATTCTTGTTGTTGTTCCATCATCCATAACAATTCCATCTTCTCTCAACATCACACCATATCGTGCTTTACCGACTGGTAATTTTAACCATGCATTTGTGTAAACTCTATTTAGAAACTCTGCTGCATCTGGACCTTTAATATCTATTTTACCTAAGGTGGTAACGTCACAAACACCAACATTAGTTCTTACATTTTTAGCCTCTCTTTTTGATGCCTCAAATAAATTTTCATCACCACGTTTGTAATACCTTGGTCTTAACCATATACCCGCATCAACAAAGACTGCGTTATTTTTTTCATGCCATGAATGCATTGGAGATTTTCTTGTTGGTTTTGAATGTTTTCCTACTTCCCTTCCAACGATTGCTCCAATAGAAACTGGTGAATAAGGCGGTCGAAAAGTTGTATGCCCAACTGCTGGAACAACTTTATTCTCAATTTTCGATACTAATTGTAAACCGTTAAGATTACTTGTCTTACCTTGGTCAGTAGCCATACCAAGTGTAGTGTATCTTTTTACATGTTCAATAGACCTATACCCTTCTTTAAGAGCTATCTCTATGTCGGAAACTGCAACATCATTTTGGAAATCTAAAAATCTTTTGTAGTTTTTTCCCTTTGGTAAGGGCACACACCAAAATTTATCATGTACTGTAGATTTCTTTTCAACAACATTAGGAAAAGAAACCTTGTTCTCATTATTTGTTATTTTTTTTGATAATAGGTTTCCTTTTTCAAATGAGTCTTTTAATGTCTCCTCTAAAGTGTAAATTCCGTTTGCAGCACCTAAGGTTTTTTCATTTTGTTTAGATATGCTGGGAACAAATGCATCAATATCTTCATTGAATTTTGTTTTATTTCCAGATTGTGATGCCAAATGAATTGTAGGTGTCCAAAACCCAGAAACACAAATACAATCACACTCAATATTTTCAATCGATCCAAGTTCTTCTTTATTATCTGAAATTTTAGCTACGTCAGCTGATTTTACTTTTTTATATCCTTGAGCAGCTACAACTACATATGAATTTTTAATATTAATATTCATATTTTTTGCTTCTTCGATAATCTCTGATTGAGGCTCTTTTCTTGTATCTAAAATTATTGGATCAACACCATTCTTTTTGAATTCAATGGCTGTTTCATAACCACTATCATTGTTTGTAAAGATAAGCGGTTTTTTTCCAACTAATACACCATAGACTTTCATGTATTCTTTAGCGGCTGAAGATAACATTACACCTGGGGTATCATTATTGCCAAATACAATGGGTCTTTCAATTGATCCAGATGAGATTAATACTTCTTTTGCCCTAATATACCAAAGTCTTTGTTTTGGATGATATTTTTTTGTTTTTGGTAAATGGTCACTAATTCTTTCAGACATAACCAACATGTTATGATCATAATAACCAAAAACTTGAGATCTGTTTTTTACAGTAACATTAGGCATTTCTTTAAGCTCTGAAATGATACTATCTGCCCACTCTTTTCCTGATTGATTACCAATATTTACTTCACTAGTTAATAAAGTTCCTCCAAATCTTGCTTTGTCTTCAGCAAGAATAACTTTTGCACCATTTTTTGCAGCTGAGTAAGCGCTTGCTAATCCCGAAGGACCTGATCCTGTTATTAGCACATCACAATATTCATATTTATGCTCATAT
>CACFEW010000008.1 GCA_902565385.1 uncultured Pelagibacteraceae bacterium
TCGAACCAATCTCAATAATATTTTTCAAATTTTTTTTATATCTTTTTTTGATCCACAATGAATATTTTTTGAAATGTTCAATCATTCCTTTCGAACTACTAGTAAAAAAAGGGTAATTTTTATTGAACATTTGAGTTGGTTTTGGGTGATCATTTAATTGAAACAATGAAATCTTTTTTGAAAAACCAACTTCTAAATTAAAAAAAAACTCTTTATTGAAATCTTTCTTATCTATAAAACCATTTGCAATAGGCATTTTTCCAAATGACATAAATGGCTTAATTCTTTGTTTTGTAATCTTACAGATCATTAGATATTACCAAGCAGTTTTAGTGTATCCTTAATATCATTTTCAATATCATAATTAAGGTTTAATCCTTCTCTTTGGATTTTTTTTTTACTCACATGATAAGATAGTTGGTTCATAATTTCAGTTTTAACAAGTTTTACTTTAATATTTTTTTTATGTTTTCTTATTCTTTTTAATATTTGGTTTACTGTAAAATTACCTGACAAAATATTATATACATCGTTTTTAAAAAAATCTTTTTCTATACAAAATTTGAAGGTTTTAAATGCGTCTTTTAATGATAGATAAGGTCGATATTGATTTAAAGCTGTTTTGTATACATAAATATTTTCGTTTATTGCAGCATTTAAGCAAAACTTATTCACAGCAGTATGAAATCTAATACCTTTAGAAATTCCTGAAATAGTACCAAATCTAAACGTGTTATATCTTAAGTTTTTTCTCTCTTTTATTAGCATTCTTTCCTCAATCAATTTAATATCAGCATAAGGGGATTGTGGTTTTAAATATTTTTTTTCACAATTTTCATCAACTAAATTTGCCTGTTTTCCATAAACACTAGTTGACGATAAATGAAATAGTTTAGCTTTACTTTTCTTACAAAATTTAATTACAGTTTTTAAGCAATCAATATTGTTTTTGTACATCTGTTTTTCTTTTCCAAAGCTTTTTTCTGCATTAGTCATAGACGCACAATGAATAACATAATCAATTTTTTTAAAGTCATTAAGGCTGTTTAATTTATCAATATCTCTTAGATAAAATTTAAGATTAGATTTTTTTTTTAGATTAAACAAAGAACAAAATCTGTTAGATTTTATATTATCAACTAAAATTGTTTTTTTTATCTTCTTAATTTTATGTATATTTTCAGTAACATAAGATCCAATATGTCCACAACATCCTGTAATTAATAGATTCATTTATTTTTTGACAATTTTTAAAAAATTTTTATATTTTTCAATGTAATCTTTATATTCATATTCCCTATCGCAAAAAACCATTAATATGGAGTGATTTGTCAGAAATCTTATTTTACACCATGTTTTTGGTTTTAATAACAATCCCTGTTTTTTTTTGTAATTAATAATTTTATTTGTTTTAGTCTTGCAGTCTTCAAAATGAACTTCCATTGACCCGTAAATTGGTACTAAAAATTGAGAGCATTTGTAATGGGCGTGATTTCCTCTTATAAAATTTTTATTTCCATAAATCATAAAAATTCTTTTTGTTTTAAACGGTATATCTTTTTTAAGGGAGAAGGGTACTAAAGTTCCACTTTTCTTTTTATATTTTTTAAATCTATATTTTTTCATTTTTATTTATGTCATGGAAAATTACTGGCCAATTTAATGAGTTTGTATATTTTTGAAACCAAAAAGGTAAAAATCTTTCAGCTAAAAAAGTATACATTCTAATTTGTCCATATCCTTCTAAATTAAAACCAAAAATTTTTTCACATCTATTTAACCAATCAAATATATAACTAAAATAATCATTAATTACTTTTGAGGATTTTGAAATAAACATATTTCCTCGTGAAAATGAGCTATTAGTCCTTGTGAATGATCTAAAATCTTCTCTATCTTTGTCTGGCAAAAGATCAATTGCTTTATCTAAATTTTTTATTCCATGAAACATTTCAAACTGCCATCTAATATTTCTACCTTTTTGAGAAAATAAAGCTAATGGGTTTCTAATCATTGCCATTTTTCCATATTTCAAAATTTTCATAATTTTTGTTTTGCCTACAAAAATAGGTTCTCCAATAATTGCGTCATATCCTGACCATTCTGTTTGATACTCTTTTAAAACTAATTCACTCAATTTTTGTCCCTCATCTTTTTGATTATTACCCCAATATTCCCGATAGTGACAAAATCCTACCCACTCATTTTCTTTTTTAAATTTTAATAAATTCTTCCAATACCAATAGTAAAAAGTATATTCTCCGTAATTTGAATTTTTATGTGAAATATTTTCACCAGTATTATCTCTTAACCACTCATTTGAAAATTGACCTTTATTTAAACCAACAGGCGTATAACCTAATTTTTTAATTGTCTCTAAATGATTATTGTTTATTGACATGCAGTAAATTTTAAGAAAATCCATTAACCTTTAAAAAATTCTTTAAATGTTAAATTAACTTTATCTTTTGTTGATAATATTGGATTTTTTATTCCCCATTTTATTTTTAAGTCTTTATCATTCCACAACAAACCTCTTTCCCCTTTTTTAAATCTATAGTTTGTGCAGCTGTAAGCTATAATATTTTCTTTATCTAATCCTCCAAATCCATGTGCGAAGCCTTCAGGAATATAAACAGAGGTACAGTTTTTATCAGAAAGTATTACTTTAAAATGTTTCCCAAAAGTTTTTGAATTTCTTCTTAAATCTAATGCAACGTCAATTATTTTCCCTTTAATAACGGAAATAAATTTCCCTTGAGGTTTTTTAACTTGAAAATGCAATCCCCTAATAACATTTTTTTTTGATGCTGAAATAACACTAAAACAAAATTTTTTATTGATCTTTTTTTCAATTAACAACTCCCTGAAATAACCTCTACTGTCTTCGAATCTTTCATTTTTAATAATAATTAAATCTTTAATGGGCGTTTTTACAATTTTCATTTAAATAAGTTTTGATAAGTATTTAGAATAATCACAATTACCGTAAAATTTAATGGATGCTTTGATTATTTTTTTTGAAATCCATTTATTATTTAAAGCTATTTCCTCTAAGCATGCAATCTTAAATCCTTGTCGGTTTTCAATAGCTGAAACAAATGCAGAAGTTTTATAAAAGTCTTCAATGGATCCAGTATCTAACCAAGCACCACCTCTACCAATTATATCTGCAGTTAATTGGTTTTTTTGTTTGTAAAAGTTTAATAGATCAACGATTTCAACTTCACCTCTTTTTGAAGGCTTAAGCTTTTTTGCATATTCAACAACATTGTTATCGAAAAAATATAATCCAGTTATAGCAAGATCAGATAAAAATTTTTTTGGTTTTTCTTTAATTGTTAAAATTCTTTTTTTTTTATTAATCTTGGCTATTCCAAAAGATTCAGGTTTTTGTACTTTATGGAGAACAACTTTTGCACCCTTTTTAAGTTTTGTATTATTTAACAACTGACTTGTTAAATTCTGACCGTAAAAGAAATTATCACCTAATATCATAGCTACACTTGATTTACCTATAAATTTTTCGCCAATAACAAAAGCATCCGGTAATCCTCTGGGTTTATCTTGCTCTAAATAAGAAATTTTAATTCCAAGATTTTTACCATTAGGCAAAATTCTTTTGTATTGATTTAATTGCCCTTTATTAACAATTATTAAAATATCTTTTATTTTTGCAAGCATTAGGATGGATAGCGGATAAAAAATTAAAGGTTTATCGTATATTGGCAGTAATTGTTTATTAACCGCTTTTGTAAGGGGACTCATTCTTGTTCCCTTACCACCAGCTAAAACAATTCCCTTCTTAATCATATTTTGCCCAATCTTTTTTTCTCATATAATTTTTGGTATTGGTGTATGTATAATGAATTTTCCACCATTTTTAATAAATTTTTTTTCTTTTTTAAAAATTTCTTCCTTAAAGTTCCAAGCACCTAAAAAAATATAATCAATATTTTTTTCAATAAATCCAGGATATTTATAAATTGGAATTTTCATTCCAGGTGTATACTTATTTTGTTTATCTTTTGTTGTGTCAACAAAATAAGAAATAAATTTTTTACCGATATCACAATAATTTAGAATAGTTGTTGATTTTGCAGTCACGCCATACCCAATTATATCTTTTTTTTTATTTTTAAGTTGTAAAAAAATTTTTCTAAGTTTTTTTTTAGAGGATTTAACTCTTTTAGCAAATTTGACATATGTTGATATATTTTTTATGCCATAATTTATTTCTTTTTTCCTGTTAATAATAACACTTAAATTGATAGGGATCTTGTTAATTTTTCTTTTAATAAAATATCTATTGGAACCACCATGTATTTTTAAATTTTGTACATTAAAAATTTCTAAATCATATTTTTTTAAAATACTTTCAATACCAATCAAAGAGAAAACATAAATGTGTTCGTTGTAAAATTGATCGTATGTATTTTTTTTTAAACATTCTAATAAAGATGGATCCTCGATTATGATAATTCCATTTTTATTTAATATGATGTTTATCGATTTAAAGACTTCATCAAGATTTTCAATATGGCTTATTGTGTTGGCTGAATAAATTAAATCTACTTTTCCATTTTTACTTAAAATTTTTTTAGCAGTAGAGATATTCCAATATTTGGCATAGGTATTAAATCCTTTATTTTTTGTTATTTTTTCAACATTTGAGCAAGGTTCTACACCAACAGTAATTTTTTTTGAAAAATTTTTTATAAAACTCCCATCATTGCTTCCGATTTCAAGTATTTTTTTTGGTTTAAATTTTTTCTTAATTAACTTTGATAAATCTTTAAATGATTTGATCATTGTTTTAGACATAGAGGATCTATAGGGATAATTGCTATTGAACATTATTTCACTGGCTATAGGTTTATTTATGGATACCAGTTTGGTTTTTAAATCTAGGCCAATTTTTAATCTATATTTTTTTTCTTTTTTGTTAAGCTGATTTTTTTTTAAATAATTATTTGCAAGAGGCTGTAAACCTAAATCTAGAAAATTAACTTTTTTACTCAATCTAAATTCTCCTTTCTCAAATCATTAAAAATTATTGGCCACTCAAGAAAGTTAGAATATTTTTTGAACCAAAAAGGAAGAAATCTTTCAGCTAAAATAATGCCTTTTTTGATCATTTGTTCCCCAATCTATTTAAAATATCTTTTTTTGAAAGAGATTTATAATATGATTTATTTTCAAAATACCAATTAAGTGTCAGTTTTATTCCCTCCGAAAATTTTGTTTTTGGATACCATTTTAATTTTTTTTTAATCTTATTACTATTAAGTGCATATCTGATATCATGACCAGGTCGATCTTTAACAAAATTAATCTTAACTTTTTTACCAAGAGGTATTATTTTTTTTGAGTTTTTTATAAGCTCTTTCGTAACTTGTAAGTTATTCAAGTTTTTATTTGATCCAATATTATAAAACTCTCCGATTTTTCCTTTTTGAAAAACTTTAATTAATGCTTCGCAATGATCTTTCACATAAATCCACTCTCTAGAGTTTTTACCTTTTCCATAAATAGGCAAAGGTCTATTATTCATAATATTAAATATAAGTTTTGGAATTAATTTTTCTGGATGTTGTTTAGGACCATAATTATTTGAACAATTTGTTACCATAGCAGGTAAATTATAAGTTCTTATATATGAACTAACTAGATGATCTGATGCAGCTTTACTAGCAGCATAAGGTGAACTTGGTTGATATGGATATTCCTCATCAGATCTTCCATTTAAAACATCACCATAAACCTCATCTGTAGAAATATGAATTAATTTAGATTTATTTTTTTTTGAAAAATTTTTAAAACATTCTAAAAGGTTATAAACTCCAATAATATTACTTTGAATGAAACTTCCTGGATTATCTATTGATCTATCTACATGAGTTTCAGCAGCTAAATTAAAAATTCCCGAAGGTTTGTACTTTGCGAATACTTTTTCAATTTTTTTGTTCGAGATATCAAGTTTTAAGTATTTATATCTTTTTGATTTTATAAAATCTTTTGTATTATATAAATTTGAGGAATAAGTTCCTTTATCTATGTTGATGATGTAAAAATTTTTTTTTAATAGTAATTCTATAAGATTACTTCCAATAAATCCCAATCCACCAGTAACAATGATTTTTTTCATTTTTTGATTTTTACATTAAAAACAAATTTTAGTATAGTCGAGTATATATATATTATTATGTCCATAACTAGGCAAAATCTTTCAGTGATCATAGTTAGTTATAAGAGTGATCATGTGATAGAAAATTGTATTACCTCTATAGATAGTGAAATTGAAATAGTTGTAGTTGATAATTCTAATAACGATAAATTTAAAGATAAAATCGAAACTAAATACAAAAATGTTAAATGTATTTTGTCAAAAGAAAATTTAGGGATGGGTGGTGGTAATAATTTAGGTATTAAAAATGTGAACAAAGATTTTGCATTGATATTGAATCCTGATGTTGCATTAGAAAATAATTCTATGAATGAGATAATGGTTGCATCAAAAGAAATTGATAATTTTGGAATTATTTCTCCAATTTCAAGCAAAGATGAATATCCAAACTATATTTTAAAGAAGGATAATAATTTTAATCCCGATAAACCTTTTAAAGTTAAAAGTGTCGATGGATATGCCATGCTTTTAAATCTAAAAAAATTGAAAAAAATAGAAAATTTTAATTTTTTCGACGAAAATTTTTTTTTATATCTTGAAAATGAAGACTTGTGTAAGCGATTAATAGAAAAAAATGAGGATATTTATATCGTTCCAAAATCTAAAATTCATCATCTAGGAGGAAAAGCTGTGGATCCGAAATACAAAAATGAAATTGAGTATTTAAGAAATTGGCATTGGATGTGGTCTAAATTTTATTTCAATAAGAAACATTATGGTTATTTAATCGCTCTGATGAAAGTTTTTAAAAATTTAATCTCTGCGAAAATAAGATTTTTTTATTATTTGATTACTTTTAATAGTTTTAAAAGAAAAATTTACCAGATGAGGTTATTGGGATTAATCAGTTCTATGAGAGGGAAGAATTCTTATTATAGACCTAAAATTTAATGGCCAGGAAACTCAATTAAGTTTTCTACTTGGTATCCTTTTTTAATCAAATTATCTGAACCACTTAGATCGAAGAGATTTATCACAAATATAAATCCAGCAACTTTTCCTTTAGAAATTTTTACAAGTTTTGCTGCTGCATCTGCTGTACCACCAGTAGCAATTAGATCATCAATAATTAAAATAGAGTCTCCTTCGTTAATAGAATCTTTATGAACTTCTATTGTAGCTTTACCGTACTCTAATTCAAAATCTACTGAATGAACATCAGCTGGTAATTTATCTTTTTTTCTTAACATTATGAATGGTTTTTTCAAAATATAAGAAACAGCTGAGGCAAAAACGAATCCTCTAGATTCAATTGCAGCAATTTTGTTAAATTTCATTTTTTTTGATCTTTCTATAATTTGATCAATAGTTTCGGAAAAAGCTTTCTCATTTTTAATTAGAGTTGTTATATCTCTAAATAAAATACCTTTTTTTGGATAATCTTTGATAGATCTAATAAAGTCTTTTAAATTCATAAGAGTAAATTATAAAAGTATAAATAGATTAATTTTATAACATGACAATAAATAAATTAGCAATTATTGGTGGCAGTGGGCTTTATGATGTTGAGGAGTTCAAAAATAGAGAATTGTTAGATTTAACTACTCCCTGGGGAAAACCCTCAGACGAAATTTTAAAAACTAATTATAATAGTAAAGAAGTTTACTTCTTACCTAGACATGGAAGAGGTCACTTTGTTTCCCCCTCAAAAATAAATTTTAGAGCAAATATTGATGCTCTTAAACAGTTAGGTGTAACAGATATTGTATCAGTTTCAGCAGTGGGGTCACTAAAAGAAGGTTTGCCACCTGGAAAATTTGTTATTGTTGACCAATTCATTGATAGGACATTTGCGAGAGAGAAAACATTTTTTGATGATGAAATTGTTGCACATGTCTCTATGGCCCATCCAACATCGAATGGTTTAATGAACGCATGCGAAGAGGCGATAAAAAAAGAGAAAATTGAATATCAAAGAAATGGAACATACGTTGTTATGGAGGGACCTCAATTTTCAACATTAGCAGAGTCAAATTTATATAGATCTTGGAAAGCAGATGTAATTGGAATGACTAATATGCCAGAGGCGAAATTAGCAAGGGAAGCAGAGATAAGGTATGCATCTGTATCAATGGTCACAGACTATGATTGTTGGCATCCTGATCATGAAAATGTTGATGTCCAACAAGTCGTGAAAGTTTTATTAGGAAATGCTGCAAAAGCAAAAAACATGATTAAAAACTTAATAGAAAATTTTGAAGATCACATTGATCCTAATGATCCAACTAATAATTGTTTGGATGTTGCAATTATAACAGCACCTGAAAAAAGAACTAAAAAGACAATAGAAAAACTTAAAACTGTTGCTGGTAGAGTTTTAAATCAATGAGAATAGAAGGAAAAGAATATCGTACTATTTGGTTTGAAAATAATGTAGTAAAAATTATTGATCAAACAAAACTGCCCCACCAATTTATTGTTAAAGACCTTAAAACAGTCAAGGACTCGATTAATGCGATTAAGATAATGGAAGTAAGAGGCGCACCTTTAATAGGAGCAACAGCTGCTTATGGAATGGTTTTAGCTATAATTGAAAATAATGACCAATCATTTTTAAAGAAATCTGCAAAAGATTTAATTAGTTCAAGACCAACGGCAATTAATTTAAAGTGGGCTGTTGATAGAATGATGGATAAATTATCAGGTGTTAATAGCGATCAAATCTTAGAAATAGCCTTGAATGAAGCAAAAGATATATGTGAAGAGGATGTGAAATTTTGTGAAAATATAGGTTTAAATGGACTAAAAATTATTGAAGAAATCTATAATAAAAAAAAGGATACAGTTAATATATTAACTCATTGTAACGCAGGTTGGCTTGCAACAATAAATTGGGGGACTGCAACTTCTCCGATTTATCATGCACATAAAAAAGGAATTCCCGTTCATGTGTGGGCAGATGAAACTAGACCAAGAAATCAAGGAGCTAATCTTACATCTTATGAATTAAATGAAGAAGGAATTAAAAACACAATTATTGCAGATAATACAGGTGGTATATTGATGCAAAGAGGTGAAGTTGATATGTGTATTGTTGGAACAGACAGAACTTTAGCAAATGGAGATGTTTGTAATAAAGTTGGAACATATCTTAAAGCACTAGCAGCTCATGATAATAAGATTCCTTTTTATGTTGCGCTACCAAGCTCAACAATTGACTGGAATACAAAAGATCACAAAGATATTCCAATTGAAGAGAGGAATTCAGAGGAATTATCTCATGTTGAAGGTTTAGATGAAAAAGGAGATATAAAGAAAATTCAAATTTATCCAAAAAAAAGCAAAGCTATGAATTTAGCTTTTGATGTAACACCTGCAAAATATGTTACGGGATTAATTACCGAGAAAGGTGTATGTGAAGCATCGGAAAAAGGGCTTAAAGAATTATTTAAATGAAGAATTTAGATCAAAGAAATCAGATAATTGAATATTCCTTAAAATTAAATTCAACAAATCTTTCACCTCTTAGATCAGGTAATATATCATTGAGAGGAATAGAGGATGATATAGAAGGATACTTAATTACTCCATCGGGAAAAAAATATGAAACATTAAAACCTGAAGATATTGTTTTTATGGGTTTAAATGAGGAAGAAAAAAAAGACTCAACCAACAAACCATCATCTGAATGGAGATTTCATAGAGATATTTATATAAAAAAAAAAGAAGCACAGGCTATTGTCCACGCGCATTCTCCACACGCAACAGCTGTATCTTCTCATGGAAAACCCATTCCACCTTTTCATTACATGATTGCTCTTGCAGGAGGAGATGACATTAAATGTGCTGAATATGCTACTTTTGGGACAGATGAATTATCTAAAAATGTAATTAAAGCTTTAGAAAATAGATCTGCTTGTTTAATGTCTAATCACGGCCAGGTTGCTTTTGGAAAAAATTTAGAGGATGCATTTGAACTCGCACAAGAGATAGAAAATATTTGTCATCAATACACTATTGCTTTAAAACTAGGGCAACCTAAGATACTTTCATTTGAAGAAATGAAAAAAGTTTTAAATAAGGCTAAAAACTATAAAAAAGGGTAAAATGATTAAAGTAGGGGAGCATATTACTTTAGATATTATAGGTACTACAAAAGAGTACGATCCTTCAGTCTTTGAAAGAGTCATACATAAAATAGCTAAAGCAGCTGATGTAACTATTTTGAAAATTTCAAAATATAAATTTGAACCTCAAGGTTTTACTATTTTAGCTTTATTGGCTGAGAGTCATATTAGTTTTCATACATTTCCAGAAAATGGAATAATAAGTTTTGATTTTTTTACCTGTGGGAAAATAAGTCCATCAGTAGCAATTGATATTGTTAAAAAAGAATTTGAACACAAAAGAATTGTTAAAAAAGAATTTAATAGAGATACCAGATCTCTTTACCATGATATTTATAGTTCATCAGGGTTACAAAAATCATATGTTGTAAATGAAGTTTTAGAAGACTTTAAATCAAAAGTTGGTCAACACATTGAAATTTTAGAATTAGAACAATTTGGAAAATCTTTATTTATTGATGGTGAAATACAGGTAGCGGCATCAGATGAACATTTATACAGTTCAACTTTTGTTGGAGCAGGCCTGAAATTAAATAAAAAAAATGAGAGAGCGGCAATAATCGGTGGTGGTGATGGCGGTGTTGCAAGAGAATGTATTTCAAAAAAGTTTAATTTTATAGATTGGTATGAATTAGATCCAGAAGTGGTTGAGGTTTGCAATAAACATCTTGGTGATATTGGAAAAAAAGCTACAGAAAAAAATTCTGTTAAATGTGTATGGGGTGATGCCTTTAAAAGTATAAAGACAGTAAACGAAGATACATATGATCATATTTTTGTTGATCTAAATGATGATCAGTTTTGTATAGACCTTGCTGCCAAAAATATGGACTCTTTAGTAAGAATACTCAAACCCAAGGGTGTGATTACTGCGCAAGTAGGAAGTCAGGATAAAAAACCTCTTCAAGTTGAAAATTGGTTAAATGTTTTTAATCATCATTTTGGAAATACCAATTTATCAAGAGTTTACATACCTAGTTTTGATTGCTCTTGGAATTTTTCTTCTTCAATAAATCATTAATTTTTTCTTTTTAATGCCCATAATCTGTGAAATACTATTTTTTTTATTAAAGGAGATAACAATGAATATATTTAAGAAAACTATTTTTTCAGTTTTACTTTCTCTATTGGTAATAGGAAATGTTAATGCTGATAAAATAAGAATTGGTACAGAGGGTGCTTATCCCCCATGGAACTCAAAAAATGAGGCAGGTAAGTTAATAGGATTCGAAGTTGAATTAGCTTACACGCTATGTAGATACATCGGACAGCAATGTGTAATAGTTGAACAAGATTGGGATGGAATGATTCCAGCGTTAATCATGAGAAAGTTTGATGCAATAATGGCAGGTATGTCAATTACTGCAGAAAGACAAAAAGCTATTAGCTTTTCTCAAGGATATGCAGATGAAGTTGCATCTTTAGCAGTCATGAAAGGATCTAGCCTAGAAGGTTTAGATACATCAGCTGGGATTAATCTTACTAAACCAAATGCTGCAGCTAAAAAAGACCTTAAAACACTTACAGCTGCATTAGCAGGTAAAACTGTTTGTGTGCAAACTGCTACAATTCACCAAAACTTTTTAGATTCTGGTGATGTAGGAAAAGTAAATGTCAGAACATACAAAACACAAGACGAAGTTAACTTAGATTTAGCATCAGGAAGATGTGATGCTGCATTAGCTGCTGCTGTTGCATTTAGCGATTATGCAGAAAAATCTGGTAAGCCAGTTGTTCTAACTGGACCAACTTTCTCAGGTGGTGCATTTGGAAACGGTGTTGGAGTAGGTATTAGAAAAGATGATACTGAACTTTTGAAAAAGTTTAATGCCGCTATCAATAAAGCTAGAAAAAACGGAGACATTAGTAGAATTGCTACTAAGTGGTTTGGTTTCGACGCTTCTATGTAATTAAATTTTAGATTTGGCGACTATCATGTATAGTCGCCGATCTGTATGGAACTTCTAGCATTTGGAGATACTGGTTGGGGTGATGAATTATTTTATGCAACCCTAATGACTATAGCTGTTTCAATAACAGCAATGTTAATAGGTTTTCTTTTTGCATTAATCTTTACTCCATTAAAATTATCTAAAAATAAGTTTTTAAATTTTATCGCCAATTCTTACACAACCATAATAAGAGGTGTTCCAGAATTATTAGTCATTTACCTTTTCTTTTTTGGCGGAACTGGTGCAGTTATGTTTGTTGCATCAATATTTGGTTATAATGAATATATTGAAATAAATGCATTCATTACAGGTGCATTTGCGATTGGAATAATTTCTGGTGCTTATTCAACTGAAGTTTTTAGAGGGGCAATACAATCAATCGACAAAGGTCAGTTTGAAGCTGCCAATGTATTAGGTCTCAATAAATTTGGAAAATTTTTTAAAATTATTTTACCTCAAACATTAAGATTAGCTATTCCGAATTTAAGTAATGTTTGGCAGATAACTCTAAAAGATACTTCTCTAATTTCAGTTACAGGTTTAGTTGAAATCATGAGACAATCTTATATTGCTGCTGGATCAACGAGAGATCCATTATTCTTTTATTCATTTGCTGCAGTTTTATATTTATTACTTACTTTTGTGAGTATGAAATTAATCAATAGATTAGAAATTAGATATAGTAGGGGGTATTGATGGATCTTGAGTTGATGATTAATAGTTTTCCAAAGTTACTTACAGCTTCTGTAATAACTTTAAAACTTCTCTCAGTTTCTTTAATAATCGGATTATTCATTGGCTTATTTTTTGCAATTCTAAGATTAAATAAAAATATATTTATCAATAGATTTGCTTATGGATATTCATATGTATTTAGAGGCACTCCACTTTTGGTTCAAATTTTTATAATTTATTTTGGATTAGGTCAGATTGAATATTTGAGATCAACAGTTTTATGGGTAATTTTAAAAGAACCATATTGGTGTGCAATTATTGCTTTTGCTCTAAACACAGGTGCTTATACTTCAGAGATATTAAGATCAGCATTTCAAACAATTAAACCTGGAATAATAGAGGCAGGTAAAAGTTTAGGTATCTCGAATAAAGTAATCTTCTATAAAATTCAAATTCCTGTTGCAATTAGACAATCTTTACCAGCTTATGGAAATGAAATTATCCTGATGATGAAAGGAACTTCTTTAGCGAGCACAGTCACCATAATGGACCTTACAGGTGTTGCAAAATATATAATTTCAACAACTTTTAAGCCCATTGAGGTATTTATAGTTGCTGGTGGAATTTATCTATTTATGACTTTTATTATTCACAACGTAATTAAATTTTTAGAGAAAAAATATAGTTTTAATTAAAGTACTACTAAATTTAACTTTTGTTTACCGAGTCTTTCATTACCATTTCCTGTAACTAAATAAGTTTCACCAAGGTTCATGGCTAATTGGTTTTCAGAGTCCATTAATATCATGTGCATAAAAAATATATTTCCTGCCTGAATTACATAAGGATTATTAGTGTAAAGCATTGGCCAATCCATCCAGTTTGGAGAAAAAGTACTTCCTAATGAGTAACCACAAGCGTTCATTCGAGCTTTTTTAAAACCAAGGTCATCAAACGTTTTTGCATGAATATCAAAAACTTCTCCAACCTTATTCCCAGGTTTTAATTTACTTTCGCAATTTTTAAGAGCTTCAAGACATGCTTCATGCATTTTATGATGTTTAGGATCTGCTTTACCAATAGGAATAGTTCTAAACATTGCAGAATGGTAATGTCTATAAGTACCAGCCCATTCAATAGTTAATTGATCTTGTTTATCTAAAATTTGTTTTTCTGCTTGATAACGACAAAGCAGTGCATTTTTACCTGAGCCAATTATAAATTCATTTGCAGGATAATCTCCACCACCTTCAAATATTACTCTGTTCATTTCAGCTAATATTTTAGATTCACTTACACCAGCTTTTGCATGTTTCCATACTTCCTCTAAAGCTCTATCAGCAAGCACTGCAGCTTTTTTAACATAAACAACTTCTTCATTAGATTTAACCACTCGCAATTTTGTTATTAAATCTGATTTATCTTCAAAAGAACAATAATCCTCTAAAGATTTGTTTAATTGAAGAGCATTACGACCAGTTAAACCATAAGCTTCATATTCAATTCCTAAATTTTTTCCTTTAAGATTCAATTCATTCAAAATAACTTTAAGATCATTAGTTGGATTTGATCCATCTTTATCAACCCAAATTCTAATATCTTCTATGTTGGATGTATTTTGAGCTTGTCTTAAATCAGGAGCTCTTGTGAGTAGTATTATATTTCCATTTCTATCCAAAACTAATGTTTGAAAAAAAACATAACCAAATGTGTCATAACCAGTTAACCAATACATAGACTCTTGTCTAAACATTAAAAGAGCATCAAGGTTTTGCTCTTTCATCGAATTTAAAACTTTATTTTTTCTGCTAGAAAACTCCTCTTTTGAAAAATGAAGCGCCATTAGAATTATTTAGTAACTAGTATATTCTTTTATTTCTTTTATGACTGAACCAGTGTGATTATTAATTTCTAATTTAATTTTTGCTCGATCATCATTAAGAAAATGAACATCTCTTGAAAGTTTAATAAATTTTTCGCCAAAATCTTTTTCTTTTTCACATTGTCTTTTATCATCCTCAATAACCCATAGTTTAGAGTTTATTTCTTTTAATGATTGATAAAGATCATTAAGCTTATCATCAGATTTTACATTCCTATCCAACTGATCTTTTAAAATAGAGTGTTCATTGTTAATAAATTTTAGTTTTTCCGAATCTTTAATTTTTCCTTGTTTGATTTCTAGAATTGAAATTTTATCTAAAAGTTCACCTATTGAAACTTCAACTATAATTTTATTCATAAAATTTAATACTGTGCTATCTTGTTATAAATATGTCTAATATTTTAATTATTAAACACGGATCATTAGGAGATATAGCTCAAGCAAGTGGTGCAATTCAAGACATATCTGAAAATCATAAAAATGATCAAATTTATTTACTAACTACAAAAGCTTATTTAGAAGTTTTTAAAAAAAATCCATTTATTCATGAAGTAATTCTAGATAAAAGGTTGCCAAGATATAATCTTATATACTTATATTTCTTAATGAGAGAACTTAAGAAACATAGTTTTTCAAAAGTTTTCGATCTTCAAAATTCTTCAAGAACAAATTTTTATAAAAATATTCTTTTTCCTAAAGCAAAAAAAGAAACTTGGTCTAGCTCAATTACAACTTTGCCAGAAGTAATAGATAAAAAGGAATTTGATAAACACTCTGTTCTAGATAGATTTAATCATCAATTACAAACCTCAGGACTAAAAACATCTCATACTTTAAATCCTAATTTTAGCTGGGCCAGTTCTAATATTAATGAAATTAAAAATAACTTTAAATTAGATAAATTTATTTTATTATTTCCTTTTTGCTCGCCTCATTTACGTATTAAGAAATGGCCTTATTATAATGATCTTATAAAACTTATTTTAGATAAATTTGGTAACGAATATAAAATTGTTATAGCTCCAGGCCCGTCCGAGATAAATGATGCAAAAGAAATAAATGCTGAAGTTTTATTAGATAATGGAAAAGCGCTTGATATTTCTCAACTAACTTCTTTAATTAAAGAAAGCACCTTTGTTATTGCTAATGATACTGGACCTGCCCATATTGCAGCTCATGTTGGAGCTAAAGGATTAACTTTATTTGGTAAACATACTACTGCATACAAAGTCAGCATTGAAAGAGATAATTTTAAAGCAATTGAAGTAACAGACCTTAATAATTTAAGTGCGGAAAAAGTTTTTGAAAGATTACTTAATTCTTTAAATTAATTAAGAATTTTTTTGTATTCTTCAAAAGTTTTATCCCATTGAAATTTTGAAACATATTCTTTGGCATTTTTTCCAAGTTCAACATATTTTTTATTTTCAATCATTGAATTTAAAGATGAATAAATCTCATCTAGATTGTTCCCATCACAAATTAATCCAGTTTTATCGTGGTCGATAGCGTCTGATGCACCACCATCTTTTCCTCCTAGTGAAGGAATTCCATATTGTGCAGCTTCAACATAAGCTATCCCAAAACCTTCCACAGAAGTTTTGTGTATAATAGATGGCATGACAAAGATATTCGATTTAGCCATTAAGGCATTTTTTAAATCATTACTTATGTCTTTAAAGAACATTACTTGTGAATTTAGATCTAATTCTTCAACTAATTTTTTTATATTCTCCTCCTCATCACCATAACCAATACAAATATAAACAATATCAGGGTACAGTTGTTTTAAATTTCTTAGTGCCATAATTATTTTTTCATGATTTTTTCTTTTATCAAATCGAGAAACAGTAATTAGTCTTGGTGTTTTTATTTTTAATAAACTTTCAACTTTATCCAGAGATTTTTTATTTAATTCTTGAACTGGGTTAGCTCCAGGATTTATGACTATAACTTTATTTTGTTCTACACCATTATTTATTGCTAAATTCTTTGTATATTCAGAATTCGCAATTACTTTCTCTACATTATTAAGAACTTTTACTACTCTTTTATTCAATGAACTTCCTACAGGATGGTTGATTTCCTTACCATGAATTAAACAATACTTTTTTTTATCAGTTTTTATTAATTCTAAACTTTTCCAGTGATCGGCAATAATCCCCTCAACTTTATTTTCTTTTAAAAATTCATTTATTAATTGAGCTTTTCTTATTTTTCTTAAAAATTTTATTCCACCAACTCTTTCAATTGAAAAACTTGCTTGTTCATCAAAATCTTTATGATTTTCGTGATAATCTGCAAAAACTTTAATCATGAAATTTTTTGACATCTCACGAGATAAACCCCACATCAAACTTTGCATTCCACCTAATTCTGGTGGGAAATTTCTGGTAACAATAAGATACATTAATTAGTTTTCCACTTAATACCACATCCAGCACTAGGAATTTGGTTCTCAGGTCCCTTATTAGTTTCAGCAATTTGCGTCATAGCTTTGAAAAGATCACTATCGCCATCTCTAACTGGAATTAATTTTTTTAGTTCTCTTAATCTTCCTCTGTATTGAAGCTCTAAATCTTTGTTGTATCCAAAAAAATCTGGAGTACATACTGCATCATAAGTTTTTGCTACTTCTTGTGTTTCATCAACTAAATAAGGAAAACCAAATTGATTTTCTTTTGAAAATTTTATCATATTTTCAAATGAGTCCTCAGGATAATTTTCTGCATCATTAGCGCAAATAGCTACTGAATTGATACCGATATCTTTTAATTTTTTACAATCCTCAACAATGTCATTCGTCACTGCTTTTACATATGGGCAGTGATTACAGATAAACATTATTAACGTCCCTTTTTCACCTTTAACATCTGCTAAGGAAAGAATTTTACCCTCTGTTGATTTAAGCTTAAAGTCATGAGCTTTTTGACCAAAATCACATATTGGAGTTTGTATGGGCATAATGTAATAATATATAAATTATGTTTTACGATTTAAAAGATAAAAAACCAAAAAACTCTGGCGAAAATTGGGTAGCACCTAATGCAACTATAATAGGTGATGTTACTTTAGAAAAAAATTCTAGTATCTGGTTTAATGCAACTTTAAGAGGTGATGTAGAAAATATTCATATTGGTGAAGGATCTAATATTCAAGACGGGAGTGTTTTACATACAGATCCAGGTTATCCATTAAAAGTTGGAAAGAATGTTACCGTTGGACATATGGTTATGCTTCATGGATGTACGATAGGAGATAATAGTCTAATCGGTATTGGAGCAGTAATTTTAAATAATGCCAAGATTGGAAAAAACTGTCTTATTGGAGCAAAAGCATTAATTACAGAAAACAAAGAAATCCCAGACAACTCTTTAGTGATTGGCTCACCCGGAAAGGTTGTAAGAGAAATTACTGAAGATGAAAAAAAAGCTATTATTGAAAACACAAAACACTACCAAGATAATTGGAAAAGATATTCTAAATCAATTTTTTAACAATAACTTAATATTTCTTTTAAATTAATTTAAACTTTCTTAGTTAGATAATTTTATATTCTAATGATTAAAAAAATAATTAAATTTTTAAAGAAATTTGTGAATTTTTAAATACGAGCTAATGATTTTAAATTTACTCATATTTATTTCATTAATTATGGGAAGTTATTTTTTAAGTTTTGTAATCAGTTAAACTACTTATTTTTTAAGGAACTAACCAGCTTTCTTTTTTATTTTCCAAATCAAACTTTGCTCTTCGGTGACCTTTAGCAGCAAGATATAGCCACTCAATAGATTTAATCATACATTTAATAACAGTAAAGTTTTTATATCCTTTTTCACTTTGTTCCATAGTGTAATCAAAATCTTCTAATTTTGATATCATTCCAGAAGTTGGATTTTCTGAGGATGTTCCAGGAGGGCTATCTGTTAAATAACATCTTCTACTAATATGTTGAGTTTTTTTCCAAGATTCCTCAGTGGTAGAATTTTGATTATTAACTTCACATTCCACTTTTACTCTTAACTGAATTTTTTCTTCTTTATCATAGAAAACTAGAGAGGCATTCTTATTTTTTTTAAGAATATTCACTTTTGGAGATCTTAAATCAGTGTGAAATTGTAGTAGATTATTTGCTCTATCTGATTTACGCAAAACAACAATTCTACCGTCTACTTCATCTTGGTGAGCGCATATGAAAACAGGAATTCTAAATGGTGAACCTCTATTAGTCACAGCATCATCTAACATAGACCAATACTTATTTTGTATCTCTGCTAAATCTTCATAGTATGCTGGCTGCATACTTTACTTTCTAAATCTTTTTATTAAGCTTGAAGTATCCCAACGATTGCCACCCATTCCTTGGATTTCCCCATAATATTTATCAACAAGCTCAGTGACAGGTAATAATGAGCCATTATTTTTGGCTTCTTCCATTGCAATTTTTAAATCTTTTCTCATCCAATCTACTGCAAAACCAAAATCAAATTTATCATCTATCATGGTCTTATATCTATTTTCCATTTGCCAAGATTGAGCTGCACCTTTTGAAATAACTTCAATTACATCTTCCATATTTAATCCAGCTTTCATTCCAAAATTTATAGCCTCTGATAAACCTTGAACTAAGCCTGCAATACAAATTTGATTTACCATTTTAGCTAGCTGTCCATTTCCTGGACCACCTAGTAATTTCATTTTTTTACTGTAACAATCAATTTTATCTTTTGCTTTATCAAAGTCTGTTTGATCACCACCGATCATGACTGTTAGTGCTCCATTTTCTGCACCAGCTTGCCCCCCTGATACTGGCGCATCTAGTGACCCAAATCCATTTTTTTTTGCATAAGCATGTATCTCTCTTGCAATTGTTGCAGAGGCAGTTGTGTTATCAATATAAACAGCACCTTTTTTAATTGTTTTAAATGCTCCGTTGTCTCCAAAAGTTACTTGTCTTAAATCATTATCGTTCCCAACACATGTAAAAATGTATTCAGCATCTTTTGCAGCCTCAGCTGGTGTATCGGCCATTTTACCTTTGTATTCTTTTACCCATTTCTCAGCTTTGGATTTTGTTCTGTTAAAAACAGTTACATTGTGTCCACCTTTTGATATATAACCAGCCATTGGATAACCCATGACACCAAGACCTATGAAAGCAACATTACAGCTCATAATTTATAAATATGTTTAAAAGTTTAAGTTTAAAAGTAATTATATTTGGTTTTATATTTACATTTTTTTCTAGTTTTGGACAGAGTTTTTTTCTTGGTCTTTTTAATTCTAGTATACGAGAAGCATTATCTATAACCCAGGGACAATTTGGAACAATTTATGCATCTGCAACTTTGTTGAGTAGTTTTTTATTAATTTGGGTTGGAAAAAAAATAGATGATATCAATATATTTAAATTTGCATTTTTCGTTACAATATTTTTATCTTTTTCGTGTTTTTTCTTTTCAAAAATTTCTTCAATAACTTTTTTATTTATTTCAATTTTTCTCATGAGATTTTCAGGTCAAGGCATGATGTCTCATACTGCAACAACAACAATCTCTAGATATTTTACGAAATCTAGAGGAAAGGCTTTAAGTACAAGCTGGTTTGGTCTTTCTACTGCTGAGTTCATATTACCTGTTTTGATTGTATATTTGCTTACCATTACATCTTGGCAAAATTTATGGATATATATTTCAGTATTAGTTTTGATATTTCTTCCTATTACATCTTTTATTTTAGTAAAAAATTTAAACTTTGAATCTAGAGAAGAAACAAACCAAGAAGAATTTAATCAAAAAATAAAACAATGGAAGCGAACAGAAGTTCTTAAAGATTATAGATTTTATATCGTTTGTTTAAATATGTTAGCTATGCCTTGGATTGCAACAGGTGTATTTGTTTATCAATCTTTTATTACAGAGTCTAAAGAGTGGGGCACTTATGTAATTGCCCAATCATTTATGGTTTATTCAGTTTTATCAGTAATAACTTTGTTAGTTGCAGGTTTTTTGATTGATAAATTTACTAGCAGAAAATTACTTATTTTTATGAATATTCCTTTGTTAATCTCAACAATAGTTTTAATGTATTTCGATATTCCATTTTCAGCTTTCTTATTTTTAGGTTTAATTGGTATATCAAATGGACTTGCAAATGTATTAGGTTCCTCAACATGGGCAGAAATTTACGGTGTTAGGCATATCGGCTCTATTAAAGCTCTAACCACAGCATTAATGGTTTTTTCAACGGCATTTGGTACTGCATTATTTGGTCTTTTAATTGATATAGGATTTTCAATAGAACAGGTTGCTCTTGTATCATTTATTTATATTGGTTTAGCTGCTGTCTTGTTATTTTTTGTCAGAAATAAGCTAAATCCCCAGTATTTATAAAATTCTCCTTGATTTTTTAAAGTTCACTGTATAGATATTCCGCATGGCTAGAGTAACAGTAGAAGATTGCATCGATAAAGTAGATAGTCCTTATGAATTAGTTTTAGTTGCTAAAGAAAGAGCAACTCAATTAAACACTGGAATAGAACCAACTTTAGACAGAGATAACGACAAAAATACAGTTATAGCTCTAAGAGAAATTGCAGAAGAAAATATTAAAGTAAATGAACTTACTGATAGTGCAGTTTACAAATTAAGAAAGCATGTAGAACAGGTTGATGATGGTGCAGAGGATGATGAGGATGTAGGTGATGACTTTGAAAGTTTATATAAAGGTGAAATATCAAAAAGTGGAGCTCCAATTTTACCATCAAAGAGAGCAAGAAAAACTCCAGAAAAGATTCAAGTTTCAAATGAGGATTTAGCAGAGCTGTCTCAAACAGCAAAACCAGATATTGATACAGCAGCAACAGATGAAACAGGCGATGAGCAAGGTGATGTCTCATTGGATGAAGTAACTGAAACAGAAAATCAAGCTACTGAGCAAGACACTTCAAACGAAACTGAGAACAATTAAGTAAATTCTTTTAAAATTTTTTCCCTGTGTTCGTCTAAATCAGGGATATCACCCCTAGTTTTTTCATCTTTATAAGTAGACATTTTAATTGGATTACCAGCTAATTTGAAATCTCCAATTTCTTTATGAAAAGCTTTAACAATCATATTTCTTGCATCTACTTGAGGATTTTCCACTGCTTCTTTAATATTAAATATTGGACCACATGGAATTTTTTCTTTTTCCATATCTTTAGCCCATTCATTAGTGGACCTAGAAACTAATTTTTTCTCAAGTATATTTTTAAGTTCATCCATATTTTTAGATCTAGATGAATTGTCAGAAAATTTTGGATCTTTGCTCATCTCAGGCATTGCTAAAAGTTCACAAAGTTTTTCGAATAATCTATCGTTTCCAGCAGCAATAATAATGTAACTATCTTTTGTTTTAAAAGCTTCGAAAGGTGCAATTGATGGATGACGTGAACCTATTGGTTTTGGAATTTCATTTTTTGCTAAGTAACGAGCTATAGCATTTTCTAAAATTGCTATTTGACAATCTAGCATCGAAACATCTATGTACATTCCCTTACCTGTTTTTTGTCTATCATAAAGAGCTGCATTAATTCCAATTGCTGTAAACAAACCAGCTGTGATGTCACCAATTGATGTCCCAACTCTAGTTGGTTCAGAATTAGGTTGTCCAGTTACACTCATTAATCCACCCATGCCTTGCACAACCATATCGTAAGCAGGCAATTCTTTGAGAGGACCGGTTTGACCAAATCCAGAAGCAGAAGCATAAATTAGTTTAGGATATTTTTTATTTATATCTTTCCAACCGTAACCCCATTTTTCCAAAGTACCTGGTTTAAAATTTTCAACTAAAATATCTGCTTTAGATAAAATTTTATCAAAAATTTTTTTATCATCAGTGTTCTTTAAATTTAGAGCAATACTCTCTTTACCTCTATTCAAAGACATAAAATAAGCTGAGTAATCTTTTATGAATGGTCCAAATTTTCTTGAGTCATCTCCTATTTCTGGTGCCTCAACTTTAATTACTCTTGCACCAAGATCTGATAGTATCATGGTACAGTAAGGACCTACCAATACTCTTGTTAGATCAACAACTAGTAGGTTTTTTAAAGGTCCGTCCATATAATTACATATATCATGAGTTTTTGTCGACTTGACTCTTATTAATAAGTTCACTTTAATTCAATTATTAAAAATAACAAGAGAGGGAAAAAATAATGTTAAAAAAGATATCTTTATATTTAACTTCATTAGTTTTTGTTTTTACTACTATTGGTTCTGCTTATGCGGTTACGTTGAAAGCAAGTCACCAATGGCCTGGTACACCAAGAGCTGATGGATCTTATGACCCACGTCATGAAATGGTTCAAATCATTGCTGACGAGGTTAAAAAAGCAAATGTTGGAGTAGATATTAGAATTTACCCAGCTAAATCATTATACAAACCAAAAGAACAGTGGAAACCAATGACAACTGGTCAATTAGATATTTCTGCTTTTCCATTAGCATATGCTTCAAAATTTCATCCAGAATTTGATGCAACTTTAATGCCTGGAACAGTAAAAAATCACGACCACGCATTAAGATTTAATAAAGGTCCAATGATGACAGAAATTAAAAAAATCATTAATGATGCTGGTGTAGTAGTTTTATCTGATGCGTGGTTAGGTGGTGGTTTTGCTTCAAAAACAAAATGTATTAAAAACCCTAGCGACGCAAAAGGTCAAGTTATGAGAGCTGCTGGAAAAGCATTTAACCAAATGTTAGAAGCAGCTGGAGCTGGTATACAAAGTATGCCTTCATCTGAAATTTACACAGGTTTACAAACTGGTGTATTAACAGGTGCTAATACAAGTTCTGGAAGTTTTGTAAGTTACAAAATTTATGAACAAGTTTCATGTGCTACTCCTCCAGGAAAATTTGGTCTATGGTTTATGTATGAGCCAATTTTGATGTCAAAAAAGTCTTTTGATGCTTTAAACTCTAAGCAACAGAAAGCTTTAATGAAGGCTGGAAAAGTTGCTGAGAAATACATGACAGCTCAAGTAGAAAACTTAGATAAAAAGTTTGAAGATGCTTATAAAGCTGCAGGTGTTAAATTAGTATACATGGATGCAAAAGACCATGCTGCATGGGTAGAGATTGCGAAAAAATCTTCTCATAAGGCATTTGCTGATAAAGTTCCAGGTGGCGACAAGCTAATGGAAATGGCTTTAGCAGTTAAATAAAATAATATATAAAGAACCCCTATTTATTCTTATTAAATAGGGGTTTTTTTTATGAAAAAAAAGTATCTTCAATTTTGCGATCTAATCGCTAAAGCATGTGGTGCTTTCGCTGTATTAGCATTACTCTTATCAATCTTAGTAATCGTTGAACTTGTTTTTGAAAGATATTTTTTTCAAAGAGCAATTACATGGCAAACAGAACTTGTAACTATGCTGTTAGTAGCTTCAACTTTTATAGGAAGTGTATACGTTTTAAGTGAAAAAGCTCATGTGAGCATGGAATGGATTTACGATTTTTTATCCAAAAAAAATATAATAAGATTAAAAATTTTTACATCTTCTATTAGTTTATTATTTTTCCTAATTTTATTTTATTTTGGATTCTTAATGTTCGAGGAAGCATTTACCAAAAATTATTCAACAGGAACTGTGTGGGATCCACCACTATGGATACCATATTCATCAATGATGTTAGGGGCTTTATTGATGATATTACAGTATATCGCAGAAATTATAAAATTAACTGATGAAAAGGATTTTAAATAAATGGATCCACTGATTATAGCATTAATTGTTGCAGTTTTTACTTTATTGGTACTTTTTTCAGGAATTCCAATTGCTTTTGGTTTGAGTTTTGTTTCGATAGCTCTTTTGGTTACATTTGAAGGTTTTCAAATGCTCGACGTTTTTGCTGAAACATTTTTTGCAGGATTAAACTCTTTTGTTTTACTTTCTATACCAATGTTTATTTTAATGGGAATGGCTGTTGCCAATTCTCCTGCTGGAAAAGATCTGTATACAGGATTAGATAGATGGCTTTGGAGAGTACCAGGTGGATTAGTGATTTCTAATATTGGAGCTTGTTCAATTTTTGCAGCCTTAAGTGGATCTAGTCCTGCAACTTGTGCTGCGATTGGAACAATGGGAATACCTGAAATGAGAAAAAGAGGTTACTCCGATCAAATTGCAACAGGAACTATAGCAGCAGGTGGAACTTTAGGAGTTTTAATTCCACCGAGTATTGTTTTGATAGTTTATGGAATCGCAACGGGTACATCTATTGGAAGATTATTTTTATGCGGTCTAGTACCAGGTTTTATGTTGGCAGGTATGTTTGCGATATGGGCTCTAATACACAGTTATTTTATCGATAAAGATGCAGCAAAAGCTTTAAGAAATAGAGTAAGACCAACTCTAAAAGAAAAACTTGAAGTTTTACCAAGAATTCTTCCTTTCTTGGCGATTATAGCAGGAGTTCTTTATGTACTTTATGGAGGAGTTGCAACACCATCTGAGGCATCTGGAGTAGGTGCATTCTTAGTTTTTGTATTAATCGCTGTTGTATATAAAATTTATCAGCCAAAGAAGATTTGGAACATTGTTAAAGTTTCTATGAAAGAAAGTGTAATGATCATGTTCATTATCGCTGCTTCATATCTTTTTGCATTCACTCTATCACAACTGTATGTAACTCAATCCTTGGCACAGAGTATGGTCGAATTAAGCTCTAATAAATGGGTTGTATTCATCCTAATAAACATATTTCTTTTAATAGCTGGTTTCTTTTTGCCGCCAGTTGCAGTTATTGTAATGACTTCAGCTATATTATTGCCAGTTATTACTACTTTAGGTTTTGACCCATATTGGTTTGCAATAGTATTTACAATCAATATGGAGATTGGCTTAATTACACCACCAGTTGGATTAAATCTTTATATTATAAAAGGAATTACCCCAGACGTTAGTTTGTCAGAAATTTTAAAAGGATCTATACCGTTTATGATAATTATGGCTTTAGCTATAGTAATTTTATGTATTTTTCCTGAGATTGTTACATGGTTACCTGATAAAATAATGGGTAAAGACCTTGGATTCTAAAAAAAAAATAGACAGAAAAATATCAGTTGCCCCAATGATGGATTGTACTGATAGGCATGATCGTTTCTTTTTAAGATTGATGAGCACAAATGTAATGCTCTATACTGAGATGGTTGCAACAAAATCTGCAATTCATGGTGATAGAAAAAAAATTTTATCTTTTAGCCCTGAGGAAAAACCATTAGCTCTACAAGTAGGTGGATCTAATAAAGAGGAATTAGCAGAAGTAGCTAAAATTGCAGAGGATATGGGTTATGATGAAGTTAATATTAATCTTGGTTGTCCTAGTAAAAAAGTTCAAAAAAATAAATTTGGTGCATGTTTAATTAAAGAACCTGATTTGGTTGCTGAATGTATTAATTCAATGGTAAATGCATGCAAAATTCCTGTTACAGCTAAGACAAGAATTGGTTTCGATGATACAGAAGAATTTGATTATTTAAATAATTTTATTCATAAGATGAGAGATGCTGGTTCAAAAACATTTATATTGCATGCAAGGAAAGCAATCTTGACAGGTTTATCTCCCAAACAAAATTTAAACATTCCAAAACTAAATTATAAAATGGTTTATGATATTAAAAAAGAAAATCCTAATTTAGAAATAATTATAAATGGAGGGATAACAAAAATTGAGGAAATAAATAATCATTTAAAGCATTGCGATGGTGTAATGATAGGAAGATCAATATATCAAAATCCATATTCCTTAATTGAAATTGAAAAAGAAATATTCAAGACAAAGAGTAGTCCTACAAGGGAACAAGTTGTAGAAAAACTTTTAGAGTATGCTGATAGAGAAGTAAAATTAGGAACAAAAATTAATCACATCATGAGACATACAGTAGGTTTATATCATGGACAAGTTGGTTCAAAAGAATGGAAAAGATATTTAAGTGATAACATGATGGCAAGAGACTCTGATTTTCAAAAAGCAAAACATATTATGACTATTGTTCAGAATAATGAAAAGGCAATTCAGGCCAACTCATAATGGAAACTTTAGATATCAATGAAATTATAAATCTTTTATTTGTTTTATCTTTAGCAGCATCTGTTGCTGGTTTTATGGCGGGTTTATTAGGAGTTGGTGGTGGTATTATAATAGTGCCTGCTCTTTATTATGCTTTTACTGTTTTAGATTTTGATATTGCAACAAGAATGCATCTTTCAGTTGGTACTTCATTAGCGATTATAATTCCAACTTCCATCATATCAACAAAAACTCATATGGAGTATGATGCGGTTGATTTTAAGCTGATAAAATCTTTTGGTATATTTATTTTATTTGGCGTTATTGGAGGAACATTTTTAGCAGTAAACTTAAAAACACCAGCTTTCGTTTTATTCTTTTCCATTATGGCTTTTATAGTTGGTTTATTCTTTATCTTTTTTAGAGAACAGCTTTTAAAAAATCCAAAAATGATCTCTGACTCAGCTAAAAATATTTCAGGAATTATAATAGGTTTCATATCTGTGTTACTGGGGATCGGTGGTGGTTCATTAATGGTTCCTTTTATGAGAACCTTTGGATACGATATTAGGAGATCAATAGGAACTGCAGCAGGAGTTGGTTTTTTGATTGCTGTATTTGGTACAATTACAATGATCACTGGAGGTAAAATTGTGGACAATATAAATACACCCTACAGTCTTGGATATGTGAATTTACTTGGATTTCTAGTTTTCGTGCCAGTGACAATGATAATGGCTAGAGTAGGCGCGAAAGCAGTTTATAAAATAGATAAAAATATTTTGAGCAAGATCTTTGGGATATTCTTAATTATTGTATCGATCAGATCTTTTTTTGAATACTTATCAATAAATTAATATTAACCAGTTCCCCATTTAACCTTGTTCCAAATTCTCTCATGAAAATAGTAAAAAAAAAGTGGAACTATTGATCCAACACCGAGTATTCCTGCACCTGTGAATGTTCCGGTGTATATGTATCCAAAAATTACCCAATAAACAAAAATGATAAATCTCCAAGAAAAAGTTTTAGCTATTGATCTAATTTTTTTATCTGCCATAAAAAAAAAGAGGTGACTTCAGTCTCCCTCCATCACCTCACAGATTTATATTAAATGATTCTTTACAGTTTTATGAACACTTTTTAGTTGAATCTTTCTCTTATTAAATTTTTTGATCGTACTCACCAATCTTGCCAGTTTTCATTAATGTTTTATCAATGAATTTAAAAATATTTAATTTTCTTTCATCAGAAGTAGGACTTTCTGTTACTACAACTAATGGTCTCTGATTAATACATGTATTTTGATTCGATCTTTTAAACTTTTGTAAATTATAAATATCAACACTAGATTTACTAAAATCAGTTTCCTCTGTTACTTTAACAACTATTCTTTTGCCATCAATCTTATCAACTAAACCATCTCTTTTTGCAACAATTGTCACCCCAGAGTCCAAAGCAACATCACTCTCTATTCCAGTTCCAACTAAAGGTGCTTCAGGTTTAAGTAATGGAACTGCTTGTCTCATCATGTTAGAACCCATAAGAGCTCTGTTGGCATCATCGTTTTCTAAGAAAGGAATCAGAGAAGCAGCAACTGATACCAATTGTTTTGGTGATACATCTATGTAGTCAATTGTTTCTGGTTTTGATAATAAAAAATTCAAATTTTGTCTACATGAAACAAGTTCTTCTATAATTTTATTATTTTTATCTAATTTGGTATTCGCTTGTGCAATAGTGTATTTTGTTTCTTCCATAGCAGATAAATATTCAACATTATCTTGAACAACACCATCTTTTACTCGTTTATATGGACTTTCAATGAATCCATATTTATTTATTTTTGCATAGGTAGATAAACTGTTAATCAAACCAATGTTAGGTCCTTCAGGTGTTTCAATTGGACAGATTCTGCCATAATGAGTTGGATGGACATCTCGAACCTCAAATCCAGCTCTTTCCCTAGTTAAGCCACCTGGACCTAAAGCAGAAACTCTTCTTTTATGTGTAATCTCTGATAATGGATTAGTTTGATCCATAAATTGTGAGAGTTGTGAGCTAGCAAAAAAATCTTTTAGTGAAACTGTTAACGGTTTAGCGTTAATTAAATCTTGTGGCATGGCTGACTCTATATCTAAAGTTGTCATTTTTTCTTTTATCGCCCTTTCCATTCTATAAACACCAATACGCGCTTGATTTTCAACCAATTCACCTACAGAACGCACTCTCCTGTTACCTAAATGATCAATGTCATCAACATCATCCTTGCCATCTCTAAGATCTAACATTTTATGAATAATAGCTAAAATATCATCATTTCTTAAAATGGTAATCTTATCTGAGCACTCAAGATTTAATCTAGAGTTCATTTTTACTCTTCCTACATCTGAAAGGTCGTATCTATCAGAGCTAAAAAATAAATTATTAAAAATTTGAGTAGCGATTTCAATTGTTGGAGGTTCCCCTGGCCTTAACATTTTATAGATTTCAGTGATAGCCTCATCTTTGGTATTATTTTTGTCATTAAAAATCGTCGTTAGTAAATAGCCACCTTTATTAATTGAATTGGTTACTGAAATTTCAAGTGAATAAATTTTAGCATCTATGATTTGGTCGATGATAGTCTCATTTAACTCAGTGCCAATTTTAAAAGTACCATTTTCGTCATCATTAATTTTTACCTCTTTATGTAAAAACTTACCGTATAAAGACTCTTTTGAAACTAAGATATCCTTTAATCCATCATTAGAAAGTTTTTTAGCACTTAGATAATTTATCTTATCACCTAATTTTATTACAACTTTACCATTTTTAGCATCTACAACTTCTTCTGAAAAGT
>CACFEW010000009.1 GCA_902565385.1 uncultured Pelagibacteraceae bacterium
CAAAAGAAAATCTAACTCCATTTACTGTTATAATTTCCTTTATTTCTTGATTATCTATTTTAATTTTTTGGTCTTTTATTTTTTTAAATTCACTTACCATTTCGTCAACTACATTGTATTTTTCCTCATCTTTACAAAAAGGCGCCATTGTTGGTGATTGGTAGGTAATTGGAAGTTCATTAATTATTTCACTCATTTTCTTATCTTGATTATTTAATAAGTGGCAAACTTGAATTGCTGAATTAATTCCGTCGTCGTAACCATAACCTAATGGCTGATTGAAAAAAAAGTGCCCACTTTTTTCAAATCCAGCCAAAGCTTTTTCGTTATGCACTTTTCTTTTGATGTGAGAATGACCTGTTTTCCAATATAAAGTTTCGCATTGATTTTTGTTTAAAATTTTGTCAGTCGAATAAAGACCAGTAGATTTTACATCTACAATAAACTTTGAATTTTTATGTGAATTAGATAAATTTCTAGCGATCAACAAACCTATTTTATCAGAAAAAATTTCGTTTCCCTCGTTATCAATTACACCAACACGATCACCATCTCCATCAAAACCAAAACCAATATCAGCATTATTCTTTTTTACTGATTTAACAATTGCATGGAGCATTTCTAAATCCTCAGGATTTGGATTATATTTTGGAAAATTCCAATCTAAATTACAGTCTAATTCAACTACTTCACAACCTATACCTCTTAGTATGTCTGGAGCGAAAATTCCTGCTGTACCATTACCACACGCAACAACAGCTTTTATTTTTTTTTTTAACTTATTCTTACTTATCAAATCCTCTTTATAAATTTTATCAAAATCTTTAATTTGTTTTTCTTTACCTTCACCTTTAGTAAAATTTTGGTTCAAAGTGATTTCTTTTAATTCTTTCATTTCTTCAGGGGCATGTGTTAATCCTTTTCTGATGCCCATTTTTACACCTGTCCAGCCGTTTTCATTATGACTAGCAGTTACCATTGCAACCGCATCTGCATTTAAATTAAATTGTGCGAAATAAACCATTGGTGATAGAGATAAACCAACATCTTCAATAAAACATCCAGTTGATAGTAAACCCTTTTTTAAAGCTGACTTTATTTTTTCGCTGTATGATCTGTAATCATGTCCAACTATTACTCTTGGGTTTTCTTTTTTAGTATGCTCTTTAATTTGGGTACCTAGACCTTTTCCAAGATTCGTGATTCCTGGCTCATTAATGTCTTTTTCGTAAATCCATCTTGCGTCATATTCTCTAAAGCCGAAGGGGTCTATTTTTATTGATTGAGACATGCTGTTAATTACTTACATTTTTTTCACTTTTATAGTTGAATTTTTTTTTCACTGTTCTATAAATGTTCTGTTGATTTACATAATATTTAGTATATTAACACCAAACGCACACAACATATAGTTGTTTTCGTTATATTAACAAGATATATTAACAAAAAATGAATAAAATACTATCGCAGGCATTAAAGAAAGCTGTCTCTGAATATAGTCCCGAGGTCAAAGAAGTTCAAAAAAGCAATAGACCAGATTTATTCTCTCTAAATAATGAAACTGAACTGTTTCAAAATGATAAAGGCATAATAATTAAAATTGATCGATCAAAAGATGCAAACTTAACTGATTTTGGTAAGGCAACTCTAAAAGATAGATATCTTGGTCTTAACGAATCTTTTCAAGATTTATTTGCGAGAGTAGCTAGCACATACGCAGATGACAATTTGCATGCGCAAAGAATTTATAATTATATAAGTAACCTCTGGTTCATGCCAGCCACACCTGTTTTGTCTAATGGTGGAACTAAGAGAGGATTACCAATTTCATGTTTTTTAAATGAAGCATCAGATAGCTTAGGCGGTATTCTAGATCTTTGGAGTGAAAATGTTTGGTTAGCTGCAAAAGGTGGAGGTATAGGAAGTTATTGGGGAAATTTAAGATCAATCGGTGAGAAGATTGGTAAAGTTGGAAAAACTTCCGGGATTATTCCATTTATAAAAGTTATGGACTCATTAACTATGGCAATTAGCCAAGGTTCATTAAGAAGAGGATCTGCAGCATGTTATCTTCCAATTGATCATCCTGAAATTGAAGAGTTTATGGAAATGAGAAGACCAACTGGCGGTGATCCAAATAGGAAAGCATTAAATTTACACCATGGTGTTTTAGTTTCTGATGCATTTATGAGAGCCGTAGAAAATGATGAGCAATGGGCATTGAAGAGTCCTGCTGATGGAACTATTCAACAAACTATATCTGCTAGAAACTTATGGATTAGATTATTGACTGCAAGAATTGAAACAGGTGAACCCTACATTATTTACATTGATACTGTTAATAGACAAATACCACAACATCATAAGCTTGCGAACCTTACAGTTAAAACTTCAAACCTTTGCAGTGAAATAACTTTACCTACTGGTGTTGATAAAGATGGAAGAGATAGAACAGCTGTTTGCTGTTTATCTTCATTAAACTTAGAAAAGTACGATGAGTGGAAAGATGATCCAGATATGATTGGAGATGTAATGAGATTTTTAGATAATGTTTTGTCTGACTTTATTAAAAAAGCACCTGAGCAATTTAAAGATGCTAAATACTCTGCCGAAAGAGAAAGAAGTGTAGGGTTAGGAGTGATGGGTTTCCATTCTTTCTTACAGAAAAAAAGAATTCCACTCGAGTCTGTTATGGCAAAGTCATGGAATAAAAAGATTTTCAAAAATATTCATGAAAAAGTAAACCAGGCATCAAAAGATTTAGCCGAAGAAAGAGGCGCATGCCCTGATGCTGCAGAATACGGTTTTAAAGAGAGATTTTCAAATAAGACTGCAATAGCTCCAACTGCATCCATTTCAATAATTTGTGGTGGTGCATCACCGGGAGTAGAACCTATTGCAGCTAACAGTTATACTCACAAAACTTTATCAGGATCTTTCAATGTCAGAAATAGATATCTTGAGGAGATTTTGGAAAGTCACGGAAAGAATGATGATGAAACATGGTCAACAATAACTACTAATCAAGGTTCAGTTTCACATTTAGATTTTTTAACTGATTTAGAAAAAGATGTTTTTAAAACTGCCTTTGAATTAAATCAGAAATGGATTATTGAGCTGAGCGGTGATAGAACGCCATTTATTTCTCAAGCACAATCAGTCAACTTATTTTTGCCAGCAGACGTTCATAAAAAAGAATTACATAGAATTCATTTTGATGCATGGAAAAAAGGTCTGAAAAGCCTATATTACTGTAGATCAAAATCAATTCAAAGAGCTGAAAATATCAATAATGCTCAATCAACTGATATTACAGCCAATGTATATAAATCTAAAAATCAACAAACTAACGAAGAACCAGAATACGAGGAGTGTTTATCATGTCAGTAGCAGAGAAAATCAAAGTAGAAAAAAAAGAAATTATCCAACCCAAAAAGATGGGTCTTTTAGTAGAAAATCCAGTTTACAAACCATTTAGATATCCTTGGTGTTATGATGCGTGGTTAACGCAACAAAGAATTCATTGGTTACCTGAGGAGGTGCCACTTGGAGATGATGTTAGAGATTGGCAGAAAAATTTATCACAACCTGAAAAAAATCTTTTAACTCAAATCTTTAGATTTTTCACACAAGCTGATGTTGAAGTTAATAACTGTTACTTGAGACACTACACAACTGTTTTTAAACCAACTGAAGTTTTAATGATGATGACAGCTTTTGCTGCAATGGAAACGGTTCACGTCGCTGCTTATTCTCATTTATTAGATACTATTGGAATGCCAGAGTCAGAATATTCCGCATTCATGAAGTATAAAGAAATGAAAGATAAATATGATTACATGCAAGGATTTAATGTTAATTCAAAAGAAGATATTGCTAAAACTGTTGCGGTCTTTAGTGCTTTTACTGAAGGTCTTCAGCTATTTGCAAGTTTTGCGATCCTTTTGAATTTTCCAAGACATAATAAGATGAAAGGAATGGGACAAATAGTTACCTGGTCTGTAAGAGATGAAACTCTTCACTGTAATTCCATGATTAGAATTTTTAAAGAATTCATCAAAGAGAATCCAGAAATCTGGACTCCAAAGTTGAAAAAGGAATTATACGAGGCTTGCAGAACTATTATTGAACATGAGGATGCCTTTATAGATTTAGCTTTTGAAATGGGTCCAATGGAAGGATTAACTGCAAAAGAGGTAAAAGATTATATTAGATTTATTGGTAACAGAAGATTAGTTCAACTTGGTTTGGAACCAATTTACGATGTAGAGAAAAATCCTCTTGGATGGTTAGATACAATGTTAAATGCAGTTGAGCACATGAACTTCTTTGAGGGTCGTGCAACTGAGTATTCTAAAGCATCTACACAAGGAACTTGGGTCGAAGCTTTTAGTTAATTATCTTTGATTTAATTGTAAAACTTTTCTGTGCTTGTTACCTTTGTAACTTGCAAGAGGTCTGATTAATTTGTTAGCAGCATGTTGCTCCATTATATGTGCTGACCAACCAGTTATTCTTGAAATAACAAATATAGGTGTAAAAAAATCTGTATCAAAACCCATCAAATGATAAGTCGGCCCTGTTGGATAGTCTACATTAGGATAGATGTTTTTTCTTTCTATCATTACTTTTTCAACAATGTCATAGATTTTTTCAAATTTTTTATCTTTTTTAATCTTTGCTACTTTAGCAAAATATTTTCTCATTGTAGGAACTCTTGAGTCTCCACTCTTATAAACTCTATGACCAAATCCCATAACAACTTCTTTATTATCTAACGCACTATTTATCCATTTTAGAGCATTTTTAGGATCCTTAATTTTATTCATCATATGCATTACTTCTTCATTAGCTCCTCCATGTAATGGGCCTTTCAAACTTGCTATCGCACCAGTAATTGCACCATGAATATCAGATAAGCTACTGGTAATAGTTCTTGCAGTAAAAGTAGAAACGTTAAAGCTGTGCTCTGCATATAATATTAAAGATACATCAAAAGCTTTAACTATTTCTTTTTGAGGTACTTTTCCAAAACACATGTAAAAAAAGTTTTCCGCTATATTAAGGTTTTTCTTAGGTTTAATAATTTTTTTACCTTTTCTTATTCTGTAGAAAGCAGCTAATGCAGTAGGGGTTTTAGCAAGAATTCTTATCGCTTTTCTCATATTTGCTTCAGGAGAAGAGTCTGTTGTTTCTTTATCTTCTAAACCCATAATACTTACTGCAGTTCTGGCTACATCCATCGGATGAGATTTTTTAGGCATTTTTTTTATAATTGAATATAAATCTTTAGATAATTCTCTATTATTTTTCTCTTCTTTTTCAAATTTTCTAAGCTGAATAGTATTAGGTAAATCCTTATTTAAAATAAGATATGCTACTTCCTCAAATCTACAGTATTCACAAAGATCTTGAGCAGCATAACCTCTATAAGTAAGAGAATTAATTTCAGGCATTACTTTTGAGACTTCTGTTTCGTCTACAACAATTCCTAATAAGCCTTTTTTAATATCATCACTCATTATTCGTGACCATCGGTGTTAAAATTATAAATTTTTTCGTCCAAACTATTATATTTTTCATAATCCACAAGGTCATATAATCTTTTTCGAGTTTGCATTTTATCAATAATATTGTTTTGGTGTCCATTTGCATAAATGTCTCTCAAACCATCCTCAACATTTTTCATTGCTAACCTTTGAGTTGTAACAGGATAAATAACAATGTTGTAACCCAGTTCTTCTAATTGTTTATAATTTAATAGTTTAGTTTTTCCAAATTCAGTCATATTGGCTAACAAATAACACGATAATTCTTTTCTAACTTTTTCAAAATCCTTTTCATCATGAAGTGCCTCAGGAAAAATAATTTCTGCTCCAGCATCGATATATGCTTTACATCTTTCGATCATTTTATCAATTCCTTCCACACTTTTTGCATCAGATCTTGCAATAATTTTAAAATTTTCATCTTTTTTGGCTGAAACACATTCTCTAATTTTTTTCACCATTGCATCGGTGGATATCAATTCTTTATTATCTAAGTGTCCACATCTTTTTCTCTCAATTTGATCTTCTATATGAACCCCAGTAATTCCGAACTCCTCAAAAGTTTCTATGGTTTCCTTGCAAGATTTAAATCCTGTATCTACATCTACAATCGTAGGAAGGTTTGTAACTCTAGAGATTAAATACGACCGAGTACTAACATCTTGTAATGTAGTTAATCCAATGTCTGGAAATCCAAGATCATTTGCCATAACACCTCCTGAAACATAAACAGCATCATAACCAATCTCCTCAATCAATTTTGCTGTTAAAGGGTTGTAAGCACCAGGAACTCTTAATATCTTTTTGGATTTTAATTTTTCTGTAAAATCTTTTCTTTTTTGTATTGGTTCTTTTTCAACAAAATGCATTAAAAAATTCCTTTTTTAAAATTTCGTTTAATCTTGCTTTTTTTTACAACAATATTCAATTTGTCTAATTGACCTGACTTTAGTTTTTTCAAGTTTTGCACTGTCTTTAAAAATCTTTCAATTTCTTTTTTGTCTAATATATCTTCAGTAAGTGTTAAAAATTTGTTTATATAGTTTTTTCTTTTGAATGGTCGTGAACCATAAGGATGAGCATCAGCAACTCCTTGTTCCTCACTAATTTTTTTTCCATTTTTAAGTGTTATTGTGACTTTCGCACCAAAAGCCTTTTTACTAGGGTTTGGATCATGATATCTTTTGGTCCATTTTTTATCCTCATGTGTTTTAATTGATCTCCATATTTTAATTGTACTTTCCCTTTTTGCTCTTGCTTTCGAATAAGATTTTACGTGATGCCAACTGCCATCTTCTAGTGCTACAGCAAAAATATACATAATTGAGTGATCTAATGTTTCTCTACTTGCATTCGGATCCATTTTTTGGGGGTCATTTGCACCTGTGCCAATTACATAATGAGTATGATGACTGGTATAAATATCAATTTTCCTTATTTGATTTAGATTTGATACTTTCTTTCTAAGTTTTTTTGCAAGATCAATTAACGCTTGAGATTGATATTCGGCAGAATATTCTTTTGTGTAAGTTTCGAGTATAGCTCTTTTAGTCTCGTTTTTTTTTGGAAGTGGAACTTTATATGCAGCTTTTTTTCCATCTAAAATTCTTGCTATTACACTATCTTCGCCTTCGTAAATTGGACTTGGAGCACCTTCACCACGCATTGCTCTATCAACAGCTTCGATTGCAAGTTTCCCAGCATGCGCTGGGGCGTAAGCTTTCCAACTGGAGATTTCTCCTTTTCTAGACTGTCTAGTTGAAATGGTTGTATGAAGAGCTTGCTGAACAGCTTGATAGATCGTTTCTGTATTTAGTCTTAACATCGATCCTATTCCAGCAGCAACACTTGGACCTAAGTGAGCAATGTGGTCTACTTTATGTTTATGTAAACAAATTCCTTTTACTAGATTAACTTGCACTTCATAGGCAGTAATTATTCCTCTTAAAAGATCTAATCCACTTTTTTTATTTTGTTGTGCAACACTTATTATGGGTGGAATATTATCACCAGGATGACTGTAATCAGCTGCTAAAAATGTGTCATGAAAATCAAGTTCTCTTACAGCTGTTCCATTGCTCCATGCCGCCCATTCACAATCAAATTTTAATTTACTATCAACACCAAACAATGTTGCTCCATTTTTTTTTAAATGCGTTAGAGCCATTTCTCGTGATGAAATAACTGGACGTCTGTTTAAGGATGCTATTGCAACTGAAGCATTATCAATAATTCTATTAATCACCATTTCTATTGCTTTTTTGTCTAATTTTGCATTATCACTAGCAATTTCAGCGATTTTCCAAGCCAATTGTTTCTTTTTAGGTAAATGAATTTTAGATGGAAAAACTTTTACGTTATGTGTGATCAAAATAACTCCTAACAAAAACTGTTCTAATAGTTAAAAAAAAATAATCAATATTAAAGATATTTTGCTACGATTTTTTCAATTCCAATGAAGTCCTTTATTAAGTGATTATGGTAAATTTCGGTTGTTTTTTTTTCAGTATACCCATCTTCAAGCAAAATAACAGGAATTCCAGCTGCTTTAGCCGCATTAGCATCCGACTCGCTATCTCCAATCATCAAAGTTTTTTCTAAATCACCGTCTAAAATTTCTACAACTGTTGTTAAATGTCTTGGATCAGGTTTACAATAATCAAAAGTATTATGGCCAGCTACGTATTCAAAAAAGTTATAAATTCCAATTTGTTTTAAAAGATCTACTGCTAAATGCTCTGTTTTGTTTGTGCAAACGCCCATTGAAATTTTTTGATTTTTGCACCAAACTAAAAACTCTTTTACACCTTTAATTAAAGTACTTTTGTGAAGAATATTTTTTCCGTAGAAATCAATAAATTCTTTTGTCATGTTATCTTTAATCTTTTGATCCTGAACTTTACCAAACTCTTTTTTTGCCTGACCCCAAATAGACCGACCAATTAAGGCTCCAGCTCCTTGTCCAACTAAATCTCTAATTTCTTCAGTTGTTTTAGTTTGATAGCCAAATTTTTTCATTACGTGGTTATGGGCCATCATCAAATCTGGTGCTGTGTCTACCAAAGTACCATCTAAATCAAAAAGAATTGTATAAATTTGTTTCATAATTAAAAGTATTTTTAAGAAATATTTTGTGAATTAAGAAAGATATATACTTAATATAAATAATTTTCTAGATGAAACATTTAAATTCACAAAAACTTCAAACTTTACTTAGAAATAAATTTCTTAAGTCAGGAGTAAAAATGGTTGGACCTGATACAATTTATTTCTCAAAAGATACTAAAATTGGAAAAAACGTAATCATAGAGCCATATGTAGTTATTGGATCAAAAGTAAAGATTGGTAACAATGTTACTATTAAATCTTTTAGTCATTTAGAGAATTGTAAAATTGAAAATAAAGTTGACATAGGTCCTTATGCTAGAATAAGACCTGGTACCATTTTAAAAGAGGGATCTAAGATTGGAAATTTTGTTGAAATTAAAAAAAGCACTCTTGGAAAAAAATCAAAGGTAAATCATTTAACTTATATCGGTGATGCTTCAATTGGTAAATCAGTTAACGTTGGAGCGGGGACAATTACGTGCAACTACGATGGAATAAAAAAATATAAAACTAGAATAAAAAATAATGTTTTTATTGGCTCTAATTCTTCTTTAGTAGCCCCAATTACTCTTGCAGAAAATAGTATAGTTGGAGCAGGATCAGTAATTACTAGAAATGTAAGTAAAAAATCTCTAGCGCTTACTAGAAGCCAACAACTAGAGATAAAAAATTATAAAAGAAAATCTAAATAATTATGTGTGGGATTATTGGAATAAATAGTAATAGACCTGTTTCATCAACAATTATCAACTCTTTAAAAAAATTAGAATATAGAGGTTACGATTCAGCGGGCATAGCAACACTTTCAAAAAATGAAATTAACGAAGTTAAATCTGAAGGGAGAGTTGATAATCTTGAAAATAATCTATTAGTTCAAAAAATGGAAGGAACCATTGGTATAGGACATGTTCGTTGGGCTACACATGGATTGCCAAATAGTATTAATGCTCATCCTCACTCTTCACAAAATGTTTCAGTAGTTCATAATGGAATTATTGAAAATTCTACATTACTAAAAAAATTTTTAGTAGGTAAGGGACATAAATTTAAATCACAAACTGATACTGAGGTAATTGTACACTTAATAACAGAAAACTTAAAAACTGAAAATATTGTCAATTCAATTAAAAAAACACTCAAATCTCTTCATGGTAGTTTTGCACTTGGTATAATATTCAGAGATCAACCTGATTTGATTGTTGGTGCTAGAAGAGGCTCCCCATTAGCTGTTGGCTATGGTCCAAATGAAAATTATTTAGGTTCAGATTCGTATGCACTTAAAGCAATGACGAATAAGATTACTTATTTAAATGATGGTGAATTCTGTATTATAAAAAAAGATCATGTTGAATTTTTTAATGAAGACGGAGATAAGATTAATAAAAAAGTTTTAGAATTATCTCTTGATGATGAAAAATATGACAAAGGTGATTACAAACATTTCATGGCTAAAGAAATAGAAGAACAACCGACAACATTAAAAAATGGAATTAATGAATATGTAGATATATTAAACAATGATATTAATATTTATAATTTTCCCTGGAAAACAAATGAAATTTCCTCAGTAACTCTAATTGGTTGTGGAACAGCTTATCATTCTTGTCTACTTGCAAAATACTGGTTTGAAGAATTAACTTCATTAGATGTTAATGTAGATATTGCTTCAGAGTTTAGATACAGAAAAAACAGATTTAAAAAAGAAACTTTATATGTTTTTGTATCTCAATCTGGCGAAACTGCAGATACTTATGCAGCATTAGATTTATGTAACCAAAATGATATGAAAACATGTGCGGTTGTAAATGTAGTCGAGAGTTCGATTGCTAGAGACTCTAAATTTGTTTTACCAATACATTGTGGAACCGAGATAGGTGTTGCATCTACCAAAGCCTTTTTGGGTCAAATCCTTATCTTATATATTTTAGCTTTAAAAATTGGATTATTAAGAAAGGATTTAAATAAAGAGTTGTTTAATGAAAAACTTAAGGACCTTAAATCTCTTCCTAAATTAGCAGAACAGACTTTATTGACTGATAATAAGATACAGACAATATCTAACACATTTAATGAGGCGAAAGGTTCAATGTTTCTAGGAAGAGGTTTTTCTTTTCCAATAGCATTAGAGGGTGCTTTAAAATTAAAAGAATTATCTTATATCCACGCCGAGGGCTATCCAGCAGGTGAAATGAAACATGGGCCGCTAGCTCTTATTGAAGAAGGAATGCCAGTTGTTGTATTAGCACCTAGAGACAATTATTATAAAAAAACTATTTCTAATATGCAGGAAGTTATTGCAAGAGGAGCAAAAGTTTTATTAGTAACAAATAAAAGTAATGATGAAGTAGTTTCAGAAAATATTTGGGAAAAAATAGAAGTTGAAACTGCCAATGAAGACCTTTTACCCTTTCTTTTAACTATTCCTTTGCAAAAATTAGCTTATTATTCAGCATTGAAAAAAGGGTTTGATATAGATAAGCCTAGAAATTTAGCTAAATCAGTAACCGTTGAATAATAAAAAAACTCTGATACAACAATCCTGAGTTGAACATGAAAAATTGGAAAGTAAATAGTTGGAGAAAGTATCCTGTCAAACACATACCAACGTATGGTGACGAGAAGGAGCTTAATAGTGTTTTAAATAAATTGAAAACATTTCCGCCACTTGTATTTGCAGGTGAGACAAGACATTTAAAAGATCAATTATCTAAAGTAGTTGATGGCAAAGCTTTTTTATTGCAAGGCGGTGACTGTGCCGAAAGTTTTGCAGAATTTCATCCTGACAATATAAGAGATACTTTTAAGGTAATTCTTCAAATGGCTTTAGTAATGACATACTCGGCGTCTTTACCTATTGTAAAACTTGGCAGGATTGCTGGACAGTTTTCTAAACCAAGAAGTGCTCCAACAGAAAAACAAGGTGATGTAGAATTACCAAGTTATTTAGGTGATAACATTAATGCAATAGACTTTAACGAAAAAGCTAGAAGACCTGATCCTAAAAGAATGTACAAAGCATATTCTCAATCAGCTTCAACACTCAATTTACTTAGAGCATTTTCAAAAGGTGGTTTTGCAGATTTGAACAAAGTTCATTTATGGAATTTAGATTACATTAAAAAAAGTCCTCAAGCGAAAAAATTTAAAGACTTGGAGGACAAAATTGCTGATGCACTAGCTTTTATGGAAGCTTGCGGAATAACTTCAGACTTTAATAACAGATTATACACTGTAAATTTCTGGACATCACATGAAGCGTTGCACTTACCATTCGAAGAAAGTATGACTAGAGTAGACTCTACTACTGGTGAGTACCATGATACATCTGCTCACTTTGTTTGGATAGGGGATAGAACAAGACAATTAGATGGTGGACATGTCGAATTTTGTCGAGGAATAGAAAATCCGATTGGAATAAAGTGTGGTCCTACTTCTAAACCTGAGGAGATTGCAAAAATTTGTGAAGTATTAAATCCAAAAAATGAAAAAGGCAAAATAACTTTAATCTCAAGATTTGGTCATCAAAATGTAGAGAAGTTTTTACCAAAGTTAATAAGACGAATTAAAAAAGAAGGTCTTAATGTAATTTGGTCATGTGACCCTATGCATGGGAATACAATTGTATCAACTACTGGTTTTAAAACGAGACCATTTAATAATGTAGTTAATGAAGTCAAAAATGTTTTTGGAGTTCATCAGTCCGAGGGATCTTATGCTGGTGGTTTACATGTTGAAATGACCGGTCAAGATGTGACAGAGTGCACAGGTGGAGCTAGAAAAATATCCGATGCTGATTTATCAAGTAGATACCATACACATTGTGACCCAAGATTGAATTCAGACCAGGCTTTAGAATTAGCCTTTTTAATTTCTGATGAAATTAAAAAGAATAGCAGCTATTCTAAAAATGCTATTCAAGCGGCATCTTAAACTATTGCTATCTGTTGCGAGATAATTAAATAGAGACATATGAATCCTAAAGAAAAAACAAAATTTATATCAAATTGGATTAAATCTTATGCAGATGGAATGCCCTCAAAAGCACAATCTTTGGTTATTGGTATTTCTGGTGGCATAGATTCTTCTGTGTCAAGCACATTAAGTGCCATGACCGGTCTTAGAACAATAGTTCTTACTATGCCCATTAAACAAATAGAAAATCAACATGATCTTAGTTTAAAACATCAACAATGGCTGGTAAAAAATTTTAAAAATGTCGAAGCTCACACAATTAGCTTAGATAAATTATTTGAGACTTTTTCTTTAACATTAAATAAATTTGATAATGAACATGGTTTTGCGAATTCTAGAGCAAGATTGAGAATGACAACACTTTATCAAGTGGCAGCTGCAAACAAAGGTATTGTTGTAGGCACAGGTAATAAAGTAGAGGATTTTGGCGTTGGATTTTATACAAAATATGGAGATGGTGGAGTAGACATTTCTCCTATAGCAGATTGTAATAAAACTGAAGTCTGGGAATTAGGTAAAGAATTGGGAATATTAAAGGAAATTATAGATGCTCCCCCAACAGACGGTTTATGGGACGACGGAAGAACTGACGAAGGTCAACTTGGTTTTAGTTATAATGAATTAGAGGATGCAATGAGCAATCCCGACTCACCCCACAAAGCTAAATACGAAAAAATTCGAAAACAAAATTTGCATAAAATGGAGCCTATTCCTGTATGCAAAATTCCTAGTTAATCAATTAGATTAACAAATCATCAAATAAGGTATATTTCTTAATCAATTGATATGGATATTTTTTTAACTAACAATTTAACTAATAAAAAAGAACATTTTGTTCCGAAAGAAAAAAAAAATGTTGGAATGTATGTTTGTGGACCTACAGTTTATGATGATCCCCATATAGGCAATGCAAGACCCTTAGTAATTTTTGATATTTTATTTAAATTATTAAAAAATGAATTTCAGACAGTAACATATGTGAGAAATATAACTGATATTGATGATAAAATAATTAAATCCTCACAAGAGCAAAAAATTTCTACAACAGAACTTACAGAAAAAGTAACTTTAAGTTTTTTTAAAGATTGTGAGTTTTTGAATTGTGAAAATCCTACTCATCAGCCAAAAGCAACCGAACATATTGAGCTGATGATTGAAATGATAAATGATTTAATTAATAAAGGATTTGCATATGAAAATAAAAAGCATGTTTATTTTGAGGTCAAAAAATTTTCTGATTACGGAAAATTATCAAACAAAAATTTAGAGGATTTAGTTGCTGGATCTAGAGTAGAGATTAGTGAAAATAAAAAAAATTCAGAGGACTTTGTTTTATGGAAACCATCAAATGCTGATGAACCTGCATGGGACTCACCTTGGGGTAAAGGTAGACCAGGTTGGCATTTAGAGTGTTCAGCTATGTCAAAGAAATTTTTAGGTAATGAATTTGATATTCATGGTGGAGGTATAGACCTAATTTTTCCCCATCATGAAAATGAAATAGCTCAATCTAGATGTGCCAATGATACAAAAATTTTTGTAAATTATTGGGTCCATAATGCATTTATTACCATGTCTAATGAAAAAATGGCTAAATCGCAAGGGAACATCCTAAAGATAAAAGATTTTAGAAACAAGATTAGTGGTCAAATAATAAGATTAGCTTTAATGAGTGCACACTATAAACAGCCATTAGATTGGAACGATAAATTATTAAGTGATTGTGAAAGTACTTTGGATAAGTGGTATAAAGTATATTCATCTAATCTTAAATCTGTCAAAGTTTCAGAAGAAATTCTTAAACCACTTTATGAGGATTTGAATACGCCTGGATATATCGCCAATCTTCACAAGTTATATGAAGAAGCTAATAAAGGTGAAAACATAGATTTATTTATTTCAGCATGTAAATTTATTGGGTTAATGAACGAAACTAACGAGCAATGGAATGAATTTAAAAAGAAAAGAGTTTCTTTAACCGAGTCAGAAATTGAAAATATGCTTAGTTTAAGAGATAAAGCTCGAGAAAATAAGAATTATAAAGAAGCAGATAGAATTAGAGATGAGCTCTTAGACAAAGGTGTTTTAATAGAGGACAAAGATGGTAAAACACTCTGGAAATTTAAATGAGCAAAGAAAGATTATACATATTTGATACAACACTAAGAGATGGAGCTCAAACGCAAGGAGTTGATTTTTCTTTAGAAGATAAAGAGAAGATTGCCTTAGCTTTGGATAATCTTGGTGTAGACTATATAGAGGCAGGATGGCCTGGGGCTAACCCAACAGATACGGAATTTTTTCAAAAGAAACATGATTTTAAAAATTCAAAACTCACATCTTTTGGGATGACAAAAAAATCTGGGCGAAGTGCAGAAAATGACACTGGTTTATCTGCACTTATGAATTCCAATACTTCTGCAGTATGTTTGGTAGGTAAGTCCTGGGACTTTCATGTCGATGTTGCTTTAGGAATAACAAATGATGAAAATCTAGATAATATTTCAGAGAGTGCCAAACATTTTGTTAAAGCAAAAAAAGAATTTATGTTTGATGCGGAACATTTTTTTGATGGTTATAAAGCAAATCCAAAATATGCACTTTCATGTATCAAAGCTGCTTATGATCAGGGTGCAAGGTGGGTGATACTATGTGATACAAATGGAGGTACACTTCCACATGAAGTTGCACAGATAGTAAGTGAAGTTACGAAAGTAGTACCAGGAAAAAACTTAGGAATCCATGCACATAACGACACTGGTAATGCGGTTGCAAATTCATTAGCAGCGGTATTGTCTGGTGTTCGTCAAATTCAAGGTACAATAAATGGATTAGGTGAACGATGTGGAAATGCAAATTTAATGTCATTAATACCAACATTTTTTTTAAAGAGAGATTTTTCATCTCAATTTGAAATTGGTATAAAATCAAAAAACATCAAAAATTTAACTGATTGTTCAAGACTTTTAGATGAAATTTTAAATAGAAAACCAAACCAACATTTACCTTATGTGGGTGCTGCAGCTTTTTCACACAAAGGAGGATTGCATGTATCCGCTGTACAAAAAGATCCAAAAACTTATGAACATATCAACCCAGAAGAGGTTGGTAACACAAGAAATATTGTTGTTTCTGATCAGTCAGGAAAATCAAATATTATCTCAAGATTAAAAAGTATTAAAATTGATATTCAAGAGAATGATCCAAAAATTAAAAAATTATTAGACGAAGTAAAAGACAGAGAATTCATCGGTTATAGTTATGATGGTGCTGATGCATCATTTGAATTATTAGCTAGAAGAATTATTGGAGAAATCCCAAGGTACATTTCTATTAATGAATATGATGTTTCGGTTAAAAAAAATAAGTCTGGCGAAATAGTTTCTTCCGCAAAAGCCCAATTAGAAGTTGATGGAGAAAAAATTATGTGTGAAGGAGAGGGGAATGGCCCAGTAAATGCTTTAGATAATGCCATCAGACAAAACGTTGATAGACTAGCAAAATACTCAAATTATTTAAAAGATTTGAAGCTGGTAGATTATAAAGTTAGAATCTTAAATACGGGAACTGAGGCTGTAACAAGAGTTTCAATTGAAAGCACAGATTCTCAAGGAAAAAATTGGTTTACTATTGGTGTCTCAACAAACATTATCGATGCTTCTTTCAAAGCATTAATTGACAGTTTGGATTATAAATTATTTAAAGATAATGCACCTGCAAGTAAATAAATGAGTAAAGATAATATCTCATTTATTCTTCATAAACCTCAATTATCAGAAAATATAGGAGCCTGTGCAAGAGCAATTAAAAACTTTAATTTTAAGAAATTGATTTTAATTAATCCAAAACCTGTCTTTCCTAATGATAAAATTCTCGCCACATCGGTTGGAGCTAAAGATATTATCAAAAAAAGTAAAAATTATGACAATTTGGAAAAGGCAATCAGTAAAATTGACATTGTTATTGCTACTTCTGCAAGATTTAGAAATAAAAATGTCAAACATATTAACTTAGATGATTTAAAAAAAATTAATTATAAAAAGAAAATTGGTTTTTTGTTTGGTTCAGAGGCATCAGGTTTATCAAACGATGAAATCAGTTATGCTAATTATACTTTACAAATTCCAACTAATCCTGATTTTAAATCATTGAATTTATCTCATAGTTTGATCATAATTGCCCAATATGTTGCTAGTCTAATCAAAATTAATAAAACCCCATTTAAAAAATCTAAAAAGATTAAACCAGCCAGCAAAAAAGAAATTCAATTAATGTTAAGTCTTTGCATTAAAAAATTGGATGAAATTAATTTTTTTAGACCCAAGGAAAAGAGACCAAAAATGCTCGAGAACCTCAGAAATATCTTTTATAAAATGGACTTATCAGATAAAGAAACACGTATTTTATCAGGAGTATTTGCAAGTTTGGGTAAAAAACGTTGATTGACAAAATAATGAGTAAGTTTATAAACCCCAATACTAAATGACAAAAAGATTAAACTCTAAACATAAAGTAGATAGACGACTTAAGGTAAATCTTTGGGGTAGACCTAAAAGCCCTTTTAACAAAAGAGCTTATGGTCCTGGACAACATGGTCAAACTAAACCAGCTAAACCATCAGATTATGGAATTCAATTACAAGCTAAACAAAAGCTTAAATCATATTATGGAAATATTAATGAAAGACAATTTCGAAATATTTATAAAAAAGCATCAATGCTAAAAGGTGATACTAGCGAAAATCTTATTGGTCTTTTAGAAAGAAGACTAGATGCGGTTATCTACAGAGCTAAATTTGCAACTACCATTTTTTCAGCGAGACAATTAATAAATCATGGTCATGTCAAAGTTAATGGAAAAAAAGTTAATATTTCTAGTTACTTGGTGAGAGAAGAAGACACAATAGAGATAAGAGATAAATCTAAACAACTTGCAATAATCGATATTGCTTTAGCTAGTAAAGAAAGAGAAGCACCAGAATATATTCAGCTAGATCAAAAAAATAAAAAATTCAAATTCGTAAGAATACCAAAATTTGAGGAAGTTCCTTATCCAATAGTTATGGAGCCAAATCTAGTAATTGAATATTACTCTAGATAAAAACTTGATTAAAAGAACATCAAAAAACTATATACAAACTACTTTATCAAAAAATAGCGACTGGAAGATTTTAGATATTGGCTGTGGTTATAGTGCAAATGAATTTGCAAACACAATCTGTGATATTCAAGATTTATCAAAGTTTTATAAAGATAAAAATTTCATAAAATTAGAAAATAAACAGTTACCTTTTAAAGATAATGAATTTGATTTTGTAATTGCTAGCCATGTATTGGAGCATGTGGAAGATTTTAAATTTTTTATTAATGAACTAGAGAGAGTATCAAAAAAAGGCTATATAGAATTACCTACTAAACTTGAAGATAATCTGGTATTTGAAAATAAAAAAGATCATTTGTGGCATATGGATTTTGACGATGTGAACTCAAAATTGTTAATCTCAAATAAACTTCAGTATATAGAACCTATTTTAACTGTATCAATGATACAGAACCTACGTGAAAATTTTAAAGGTAGTTTGGTTTTAGAATTATATTGGGAGGATAAAATTGATTACGATTTTGTTGAAAATAATCAGAATATTAAGAAACACAATTTATTAAATTTATTTAGAAAATTTATTTCAAAAAAATTAAGATCTATTTACAATTAATTTTTTTTGTAGGTTATACCTTTGTCATCCAAAAATTTTTTTAATTCGCCATTCTCATACATTTCTTTAACAATATCGCATCCCCCAACAAATTCCTTTTTTATATAAAGTTGAGGAATAGTAGGCCAATCGCTAAAAACTTTAATGCCCTCTCTAATTGATTGATCTTCAAGAACATTTACACTTTTAAAATTTACCTCAAGTATTTTAAGCATATTTGAAACAGCCATTGAGAAACCACATTGGGGAGCATCTGGTGTTCCTTTCATAAATAAACATACTTCGTTATTATCAATATGGTTTTGAATTAAACTTTTTATTTTTTCATCCATTATTGTTCCTTTGTTTTAATTGCTAATGCGTGTAATTCATTTCCCATTCTTCCTTTTAATGAATTATAAACCATTTTATGTTGATCAATTTTACTTTTACCTGCAAAATGACTAGATGTTACTGTCGCTGAATAATGATTTCCATCGCCAGCTAAATCTTGTATCTCAACAGAGGCATCAGGCATAGCCTCTTTGATAAATTTTTCAATTTCTTTTAAATCCATTGCCATAATATTAAGCCATATACTTTTTTAACCAACTTGTATTATAAGATCTTAATTCGTCAATTGTTACTTTTGTCTTTTGATTTATTTCAATATCATTTTCAATTATAGTGCCTATTTCATCGTAGTGAACTGAATTTTTATTTAGAATATTTATAACTTCTTTTAAATCTTTAGGATTTACCTCAATTAAGTATCTACCTTGATCCTCGCCAAAAAAATATTCTATTTCACTTATTAAATATGTTGGTTTTTTCAACTTAATTCCTTTGTTTCCTTTAATACACATTTTACTTATAGCAGTCAGCATTCCTCCTAATGAAATATCATGTGCACTTCTAATGTAATTTTTTTCTATTAAGTTGAGTAATGTTTCACCATTATTTTTTTCATTAAACAAGTTTACCTCTGGAGGAGGGCCCTTTTTTTCATCTAATATAACTCTTGCAAACAGACTTTGATCAATATGACCTTCAGTTTTTCCAATTAATAAAACTTGATTACCTATATCTTTAAAACTCATCGTAATCATGTTTTTATAATTTCTAAGTAAGCCAACGCCACCTATTGTTGGAGTTGGTTTAACACCTACATCTTTTGTTTGATTATAAAAAGACACATTTCCTGAAACAACAGGGTAATCTAGGTATTTACAAGCTTCACTTATTCCTTGAACACACTCAACAAACTCACCCATGTTTTCCTCATTTTCAGGACTTCCAAAATTTAAACAATTTGTTATAGCGATTGGTCTTGCTCCAACTGAAATCAAGTTTCTCCATGTTTCACAAACAATTTGCTTACCACCTGTTATTGGATGGGCCCAACAATATATTGCCGACGAATCTACAGTAGCTGCAACAGCTTTTTCAGTGCCATGGACACGAACTACACCCGAATCTCCACCTGGTTTTTGGATTGTATCTCCCATTACTGTGTGATCATATTGTTCCCAAATCCAATCTTTACTGCAGATATTTGGGTTAGATAATATTTTTTTTAAAACATCTTTAATCTTAAAATTATTGAATTCAGTTTTATTAATTTTATTTTTTTTTGGCAATTTTGATTTTTTCCATTTCCGATCGTACATAGGTGAATTTTCAACAAGTGTATTTACAGGTATTTTAGCTACAGATTTTTTATCAAAAAATAATTCAATATTTTTAGTATTTGTTGTTTTTCCAATTACAGCAAAATCCAAGCCCCATTTATCAAATATTTTTTTTGCTTGATCCTCTTTTCCATTTTCAAGAACAATCAACATTCTTTCCTGACTTTCTGAAAGCATTATTTCATAAGGGGTCATTTTTGTTTCTCTACATGGGACTTTATTTAAATTAATTTCAATTCCTAAATTTCCTTTAGAGGCCATCTCTATACTTGAGGATGTAAGACCAGCTGCTCCCATATCCTGAATGGCAATAATTGAATCTCCTGCCATCAATTCTAAGCACGCCTCTAATAAAAGTTTTTCAGTAAAAGGATCTCCAACTTGAACTGTGGGTTTTTTTTCCTCAATTTTATCATCAAAACTTGCTGAGGCCATACTAGCACCATGAATTCCATCTCTTCCAGTTTTTGAGCCAACGTATATTACTGGTTTATTTAATCCTGCTGCTTTTGAATAAAATATTTTGTTTTTTTTAACTAATCCTAAGGTCATTGCGTTAACTAGGATATTACCGTTGTAAGAGCTATCAAATGATGTTTGTCCAGCAATCGTTGGAACACCCATACAATTACCATAACCACCAATACCATGAACAACTCCTCTTAATAGATTTTTTGTTTTTTTATTTTGAGAAGAACCAAAATGGATAGAATTTAAATTAGCTATAGGTCTTGCTCCCATAGTAAAAACATCTCTCATAATTCCTCCAACACCTGTTGCAGCTCCTTGATACGGTTCAATAAATGATGGATGATTATGACTTTCTATTTTAAAAACTATTGCATCTCCATCTTCAATATCAACAACTCCAGCATTTTCCCCTGGTCCTTGAATTACTTTTTTTCCTTTAGTATGCAATTTTTTTAAATGAATTCGTGAAGATTTATAGGAGCAATGTTCATTCCACATTGCAGAAAATATACCCAATTCAGTAATATTAGGTACTCTCTTCAATAATTTACAAATTTTTTTATACTCATCTGATTTTAAACCATGTTCAATTGCAATTTTTTCGTTAACAAGCATTATTTAATATTATTTAAAAGATTTTTAAAAAAGATTGATCCATCTTCCCCTGACAAACTTTCATCTATCATTCTTTCAGGATGAGGCATCATACCTAAAACGTTTTTTTCTTTGTTAAAAATACCTGCAATATTTTTTATTGATCCATTAGGATTTATTTGATCATTTGTATTGCCATTTTGATCACAATAATAAATTGCTATTTGATTATTATCTTCAATCTCTTTGAGTTGATCATTTGTACAAAAATAGTTACCCTCATTATGGGCTATGTGAAATTCCAAAACTTGTTTATCTAGGTTTTTAAAAAAAGTGTTTTCTTTGTTGTCAACTTTTACGTGGACATTTTTACAAATAAACTGAAGGTATTTATTTCTTAATAATACTCCTGGCACCAATCCAGCCTCAACCAAAATTTGAAAACCATTACAAATTCCCATCACTAATCCACCCGATTTTGCAAAGTTAATTACTGAGTGCATAATTTTTGACTTTGAAGCCATACTTCCACAACGCAAATAATCACCGTAAGAAAAACCTCCAGGTAAAACAATTAAATCACTTTTGGGCAATTCTTGATCATCATGCCAAACCATTTTATTTTTAAATCCAAATTTTGTAAGAGCAACATCCATGTCTCTATCACAATTTGAACCAGGGAAGGTTATAACCGATGATTTCATTAATTATTGTGTTTCAATAATTTTGTAGTTTTCAATAACAAGATTAGCTAAAAGTTTTTTACACATATTTTCTACAAGATCTTTAGCTTTTTTTGGATCATTTTCTTTAACATCAATCTCAAAATATTTGCCTTGTCTAACCTCATTCACAGAATTAAAGCCCATACCATCTAATGTCTCATGGATTACTTTGCCTTGTGGATCCAAAACATCCTTTTTCAGAGTTATTATTGCAGAAACTTTCATTTTCGCTTCTTTTTAATTGAGGAAAGTTTAGTAACATTTACTGCAGAAACATTCGATTGCTCATGTAGAATTCCGAGTCTTTTAGCAACCTCGGTATACGCAGGCAATAAATCTCCTAAATCTTTTCTAAATCTATCTTTATCAAGTTTTTTGTCAGTTGCTGAGTCCCATAGTCGACAAGTATCAGGACTTATTTCATCAGCCAAAATAATATCTTTCCTTCCATCAATTTTAGTTCGTCCAAATTCTAATTTAAAATCAATTAATTTTATTCCTACTCCTCTAAACATTCCAATCATGAAATCATTAATTCTAAAGATAGTTTTTTTTATCTTTTCAATTTCTTTTTTATTTGCCCAATCAAATGCGTAAATATGATCCTCTGAAATTAAAGGATCACCAAGTTTGTCATCTTTTAAACAGTACTCAATTAAAGGTTCTTTTAATACAGTTCCATCTTCTATTCCAAGTCTTTTAGTTAAAGATCCTGTTGCCACATTCCGAATAATAAATTCAATTGGAATTATCTCTACAAATTTAATTAATTGTTCTCTCATGTTTAATCTTTTAACTAAATGATTTTCAATACCAATTTGCGATAAATTTGTAAGTATATGTTCAGAAATTCTATTATTTAAAACTCCTTTACCCTCAATAGTTGTTCTTTTTTCATTATTAAATGCTGTAGCATCGTCTTTAAAATATTGGATTACTAAATTTTTATCTGAGGTCGAATAAATTATCTTGGCTTTTCCCTCGTAAAGTTTTTTACCTTTTTTCATTATTTGAAAACCCGCCTAAAAATTAGATTTACATTTTTAAAGTGTTTAGAATAACTAAAGATAGACTTCAGTTTTTTGATTGAAATTTTACTCATTATTAACTTGTCAGACTGGATAACATTAAACAAATCTAAATTTTCAGCAAAACATTTTTTTGCATATCCTTGTACTAACTTATAGGATTTTTCTCTTGTGATACCAGTTTTTGTAAGTTCTAGCATCACCTCTTGTGAAAAAATTAAACCTTTAGTTAGATTAAGATTTTCTAGCATTTTTTTTGGATAAACAATCATATTATCTAAAACATTTGCTAATCTTGTAAGAGCAAAATCTAGAGTAATATTTGCATCAGGCCCAATATATCTCTCTACACTTGAATGTGAAATATCTCTTTCATGCCATAAAGCAATATTTTCAAGCGCTGGAACAACAGAACTTCTTACCATTCTTGCAAGTCCTGTTAAATTTTCACTTAATATTGGATTTTTTTTATGGGGCATTGCAGATGAACCCTTTTGACTTTTAGAAAAGTATTCTTGCAATTCATAAACTTCTGATCTTTGTAAATGTCTTATTTCTATAGCAACTCTCTCTATACTTCCTGCGATGATACCTAACACTGAAAAATAAAATGCATGTCGATCTCTTGGGATTATTTGAGTAGAGATTGGTTCAACTTTTAATCCAAGTTTTTTTGCAACATGTTTCTCAACATTAGGGTTTACATTTGCAAATGTACCAACAGCACCAGAAATTGCACAAGTTGATATTTGATCGATAGCATAAACTAATCTTTCTCTATTTCTTTTAAACTCTTCATAAAAGGAAGCTAATTTTAATCCAAATGTTATTGGCTCAGCATGAATGCCATGACTACGACCAATACATGGGGTAAACTTATATTTTCTTGCTTGTTTTTTTAACACTTTTAAAATTTGATCTATGTCTTTTAAAATAATTTTTCCTGACTGAACTAATTGAATATTAAAACTTGTATCTACTACATCGGATGAGGTCATGCCGAGATGGAGGTATCTAGCTTTAATTCCTGCCTTTTCAGTTACGGAGGTTAAAAAAGCAATTACATCATGTTTAACTTTACTTTCAATCTGATGAATTCTTTTTACATTTATCCTCGCTTTTTTTCTAACTATTGATGAGACACCTTTTGGAATTTGACCAAGTTTTTCCATTGCTTGAGCTGCAGCAATTTCAACATCTAACCATATTTTGTATTTATTTTCCTCAGACCAAATATCTGTTAATTCTTTTCGAGAGTATCTTTTAATCATTAATTATAAGTAAGGGGGCTTTGAATAACCTTTAGCAGATTCTGTAAATATTTCATAACCATTTTCAGTAATTCCAACAGTATGCTCAAATTGTGCAGATAAAGATTTGTCTTTTGTCACTGCAGTCCACCCGTCATTAAGCATTTTTACATTAAATTTACCAGCATTAATCATTGGTTCTATTGTAAATGTCATCCCAGGTTTTAATTCCATACCTGTATTCTTTGTTCCATAATGTAAAATGTTTGGTGGTTCATGAAATGATGTACTTATCCCATGACCACAAAAATCTTTAACTACAGAAAATCCTTTTTCTTCAATATAAGATTGTATTTCATGTCCTATATCTCCAAGTTTAATACCAGGTTTTAAGATGTTGATTGCTTTCATCATAGACTGATAAGTTGCATCAATTAGATTATTTAATTTTACAGAGGTTTTTCCAATACAAAACATTCTACTTGTATCTCCGTAATGTTCATTAATGATAGCAGTTACATCTACATTAAGCGCATCTCCTTCAACCAAAATTCTATCCTCCGAGGGCACACCATGACACACAACATGATTAAGAGATGTACATAAAGATTTAGTAAAACCACGATAATAAAGTGGGGCAGAGTGGCCACCATTATCTCTTATAAACTCATAACCTAGCTTATCAATATAAGCCGTAGAAATACCTTCCTTAATATTTTCTGTTAGCATGTCTAAAGTTTGTGCAGCTAACTTTCCAGCTATTCTCATTTTTTCAAATTTTTCAGTGTAATTACTCATCAATAATCTTTATTTTTTTATCAATATCAATTTTTTTAGAACTAATTTTACATCTATAAGCCAAAAAATTTACTCCTGCTTTTTTAGCTATTAAATAATTTTCATAGTACTTACTATCAATATCTTTTGCTATTTTAAAGTACTCCATATTTTGTATTTGTACTAAAAATATTAAGTAAGATTTATAACCTTTTTTTATGGCATCAATAAGGGTAAGCAAATGTTTTGATCCTCTAGCAGTGATAGCATCAGGAAACTCGGCTGTTTTTTGATCTCTAAAAAGTGTAACATTCTTTACTTCTACAAATTTTTTTTGACCATTTTTTTCAATTAAAAAATCAAATCTTGTTTCTTTATTAAAAAAAACTTCTGAATTAATTTTATCGTTATCTTTTAATTCCTTAATGAGGTTATTATTTAATCCGTGATGCACAATTTTATTTGCCCTGTGAGTATTTATTCCAACCAAGTTTTTATTGACTTTTATAATTTCTAAACCATATTTTAGTTTTCTTTTTGGATCATCATGCTTAAATAAATGTACTTCATTGCCTTCATCTAGCAAACCTTTCATAGATCCAGTATTTGGACAATGTGCAGTGACAATTTCTTTATTGAGATTTACATCAACAAAAAAACGCTTATATCTTTTGATTAATTTGCCTTTTAATAAAGACTTGGTAAATTCCATAATCGAATTATACATATAAAATGAGTAAAAACACAAAAGTAAATGCTGCGATATTAATCATCGGTAACGAAATTCTTTCTGGTCGAACTCAAGATACTAACACAAGCACGTTAGCAACATGGCTAAATTCCATTGGTGTAAAAGTAAATGAAGTAAGAATAATTCCAGATCAAGAAGATACGATTGTAGAGACACTAAACCTTTTGAGGAAATCTAATAATTATGTTTTCACAACTGGTGGTATTGGCCCAACACACGATGACATAACTGCTCAATCAGTAGCAAAAGCTTTTGGTCTTAAATACGAACTTCATAAAGAAGGATATAAAATATTAGAAGCTTATTATAAACCAGGTGAATTCAATGAAGGAAGGCAAAAAATGATTTGGATGCCAGCAAATGCAGATTTAATTCTTAATCCAACAAGCGGAGCTCCTGGTTTTAGCGTAGAAAATGTTTTTTGTTTACCAGGGGTACCATCAATAATGAAATCAATGTTGGGCGGACTAAAAAACAAGATTGTGGGAGGTGACCCTATCTTAAGTCACACTATTAGCTTAAAAACAGTAGAAAGTGAAATTGCAAACTCTTTAACAAAAGTACAAGAGGAAAATCAAGATGTTGAGATAGGAAGCTATCCATTTTTCCATGCTGGCAAACTTGGAGTTTCAATAGTGCTTCGTTCAGAGAATCAATCTAAAATC
>CACFEW010000010.1 GCA_902565385.1 uncultured Pelagibacteraceae bacterium
GTTTTAAGCCTGTCAATTTACAATTATCTTTAATTAATATTTCTAAAAGCCTAATTTGATTTTTAGCAAATGGGACACTATCTAGGGCTCCTGGTGCTTCTAATTTTCTTTGAATTGACCTTGCGATTTCAATTTCTGGAGAAATTATTACGTCAATTGGTAAATTTTCTTTATTGTAAACTAGAGTAAATTTTGGATTCAAATAATCTTGAGATCTTATCCGAGCAATTTTTTTTGGGATATTAAAGACTGAGAACGCTATTTGGCAAATTAACATATTAATTTCATCATTTCTAGTAACTGCTATTATCATATCAGTTTCAGCTGCATTAGCTTTCTCAAGTATTGATGGATAGGTTGCTTTACCGACTATTGCTTTTACATCTAGTGAATCATCAACTTTTTGTATATCTTCACTTGATTGGTCAATTACAGTAACTGAGTGGCCTTGTTCACTAAGAAGTTTAGCAATAGTAAAACCTACTCTTCCGGCACCACAAATTATTATATTCATTCTAATTAAATTCTTTTATTCCAAGACCCTTCAGTTTTCTATGTAGTGCACTTCTTTCCATTCCGACAAAAGTAGCCGTTTTTGATATATTTCCGTTAAATTTCTTTAATTGTATAGTTAAATACTCCTTTTCAAATTTTTCTCTAGCCTCTTTTAATGGAACAGATAGGTTATTATCAGCAACTTTTTCAGCGTTAATGCCACTTTTTAATGACTCTTTAATTATATTTGAGATTTTATCTTGGGTAGTTGGTTGAAGAATTGCAATTCTCTCGATTAAGTTTCTTAATTCTCTAACATTTCCATGCCATGCATGGTTTAGGATATAACTATTATTTTCATCTATATCCAACATCTTAATATTATAACTTTCTGATATTTTTGTAGAAAAATATTTAATCAAATATGGTATATCTGAAATTCTTTTGTTTAAAGGATCAACATTAATTTCAAAAACATTGAGTCGATGAAATAAATCTTCTCTAAAATTTCCAAATTCAATTTCTTTTTTTAAATCTTTACTGGATGAACAAATTATTCTCACATCTACATTAATATCATTATTTCCATTTACCCTTTTAAATTTTTGGTCAGTAAGAACTCTTAAAATTTTTGACTGAATATTTAGTGGTACTTCAGAAACTTGATCAACTAACAATGTTCCTTTATTTGCTTTTTCAAGAGCTCCATAGGATATTGATCCATCGTTTTTTTCCTCTCCAAATAACTCTAATTCATACTTATCGTTATCCAATAAAGCGCCATTAATTATAATAAATGGATTATTTTTTCTTTTGGATTTTTTATGAATTTTTCTTGCGATTAACTCTTTTCCTGAACCTGAAGGCCCATTAATAAAAATTCTACTTTCGGTTAATGCAATTTTATCAATTTGTTCTCTTATGTTAGAAATATTTTTACTATCACCAATTAAATCATAAGAAGAAAAAAGTTTATTTTCATATTCTTTATTTTGAGTTTTTAAACTTAAATTCTCTACAGCTCTATTAATAAAATTTAATAGTCTTGTTCTGTCAAAAGGTTTTTCTACGAATTCAAAAGCACCGTGTTTTAAGGAATTTACAGCCATCTCTATATTAGCATGTCCAGATATCATAATTACAGGGACATCAGCATTTTTTGATTTGATATGTGATAAAAGTTGGATCCCATCATTGTCACCTTTATCTAACTTTACATCAAGAATAGCTACGTCAGGCATTTTTTTGTCAATTTCACTAAGAGCCTGGTTGTAATTTGCTGCCATTCTTGTTTTATAACCTGCATCAATGATTAATTCGTTAAGGATATTTCTAATATCTGAATTATCGTCAACAATTAGTATTTCTACACTCATTATGTTTGATTAAATATAATTTCTACTTTTGCTCCTTTTTGGATTGAAGCGAAATTCAATTTTCCATTATGATCATTAATTATCTTATTTACTATTGAAAGTCCTAATCCTGTACCATTTTTTTTGGTGGTTACATACGGGGTTAAAATTTCATTAACATTATTTTTAAAAGTTTCAAATCCTTGTCCATTATCAGTAATTATAACGTATATTTGGTTATTATTCTCAAAAATTTCAATAGTGATAATTTTGTCAAAATCGCTTGAATTTTCAGCTTTTTGTTGAATACTTTCAATAGAATTTTTAATTAAATTAAAAATTACTCTATTCATTTGTTCTTTGTCACTACTTAGTAAAATGCTTGATTTATTTGATGTAAAATTTAATTTTATAGTTTTATCAATTTGAGAAAGTAATTGAATATTTTCTTTTATTATTTTTACTAAATCGTTGTCCTTAAAAATAGGTTTGGGCATTCTTGCAAAATCAGAAAATTCATTAACTAAATTTTCAATCTGTTTAATTTGATTATTAATAATTTTTAAATTGTCTTCGAAATTATCTTTCTCATTTGTATCTACTTTTTTAGAATATTTTTCTTTAATCCTATCAATAGTTAGTTGTATTGGAGTAAGTGGGTTCTTTATTTCGTGTGCAAGTTTTCTTGCTAAGTTACCCCAAGCTTCATGTCTCTCGTTTATGATCAATTTTTCTTGCTGATTTTTTAATCTTACAATCATTGAATTAAAATTTTTATTCAATTTTTCTAGATCTTTATCAGTTTTTATTTCAGGAACCTTTGTTGTTAGATCCCCCTCACCTATTGCATTTGAAGCCGATATTAAATTATTAATTGATCTAAAAAATCTTGAAGAAAATTTGATAGCAATAGTTATTGAAATAAAAAGTAGTAAAGTAACTATTATTATATAGATTATCGCAAATGAAATTTTAATACCAGTGCTTCTATCCTCAACTGTATAATAAAAGTTAATTGCTTCCTGAGATTCAGTTAAATATTTTGAAATATTTTTGTCAAGATATTTTACTACATATAAAAATCTATTTTCAAAAGCCTGAAGTCTTATAATTGCAGCAGAGATATTTTCAGGTGCATTGATAATTTTAAGTGGTCTATCATCGTCTAATACAAGTTTTAAAGCTCCCTCTATAGGAGGAGTATAATTTGATAAATTGTCGATATTTGAAAATAATAATTTTTTATTTTGATCAATTATATGTATTTCATCAATATCTCTTATTAATTTTTGGGTTTTTAAAAACCTTGTGTATTCTTTAACATTATCATTTAGAAATTTTGCACTTTTATTCGTGTCAAAAGCAATCAAAACAATATCAGACTCAATTTTATTTCTAACTTGTTGAACATAACTTTTAGCAAGTTCATATGAATTATTTACAACAGTAGTTACTTTTTTATCAAAATATTTTTCTAATGCGAAAGAGAATAGAAAAAGAGAAAAAATTGATATTAAAATAGAGGGAATTAAAGTAAATAATGAAAAATAAGTAATATATTTTTTGTTTGATTTAAGACCATCTTTATCTATGTCATTTTTAATTGATTTTTTTACTTCTAAAAAAATAAGTACAAATAATGATAAAAGTAATAAAATATTTAAAATTAGTAAATATTGTAAATTATTTTCATTTAACTCTATAAAACTTCGATCAATAAATGTTAAAAAAGTTAAAAAACCCAAAAATAGTGTGATACTAGATATAAAAATTATGAATATATTTTTTTTCAAAAATTCAAACATAAATTAGAATTATATTATTTAAAAGAATGAACAACTATTTTGTAATATTGGCTGCTGGGAAAAGTAAGAGATTTCATAAAAAAATATCTAAGCAATTCTATAATTATAAAAATAAAGAGATTATAGATCACTCCATTGAAAAATCTCTAAATTCAAAACTTTTCAAAAAAGTTTTGGTTGTCACAAATAATTTACATCATTTTAAGAAAAAAAAATATTATAAAGATATTAATATTATAAAAGGTGGTAAAGAGAGGTCAGACTCATCTAGAAACGCTCTTAAATATCTAAAAAAATATAGGCCAAAAAATGTTCTTATACACGATGCAGCAAGACCGAATTTTACAATTAAACTGCTTCATAATTTGATTGCTCATCTAAAGAAAAATAAAGCAGTAATTCCTTATATTAAACCAAAAGATACCATTAAATATAAAGTTAAAAATAAACTATTTAACTTGAATAGAGATAAAACTTTTTTCACACAAACTCCTCAAGCATTTAGATTTAAAGAATTATATAAACTTTCAATTAAACAAGAAAATAAAATAACTGATGAAGCAACACTTTTTATAGATAGAGATTACAAAGTAAAATTTATTAAAGGAGAAAAACAAAATTATAAGATTACTTATTTTGATGATGTAAAAACTTCAAGAACATTTTTTGGCTTGGGGTATGACATTCATAGATTAGTTAGAAATAAAAAGCTTTACCTTGGTGGAATTAAAATACCCTTTCATTCTGGACTAAAGGGTCATTCGGATGGTGATGTAATATTACATGCAATCACAGATGCTATTTTAGGTGCAACAATCAAAAAAGATATTGGTACATATTTTCCAAATACAAAAAAATTTAAAAATATAAGATCTTTTAAAATGTTAAAGCCAATTATAAATAATCTTTATAAATCTAACTTTTCTATAAATAATTTAGATATTAATTTAATTTGTGAACGACCAAAAGTTTCAAAATATCGAGAAAAAATAATTAACTCAATATCAAAACTAACAAATTTAGATAAAGATTTGATAAATCTAAAAGGTAAAACTGTTGAAAAACTTGGTCTGATAGGAAAAGAAAAAGCTATTGCATGTGAAGTTATAATCTCAATATCAAAATATGATTAAAAATATTAATACTATGTTTGTTACAATGTTTGGTTTAGGAAAGGTTCCAAAAATTCCAGGCACCTTTGGATCATTAGCTACGATAATTATACTTTACCTTTTTTTTCATGTATTTAACTTGCCTTCAAACTTTATATTAGCATTCTTGATGGTCATTTTTATTTTATCTTTTGTGGCTGTAGCAAATCATATTAAAGATCAAAAAAATAAGGATCCTAAGGAGGTAATTATTGATGAATTTATTGGTCAATCAATACCAATTTATTTATATGAAGTTTCTCATGGTACAGAAAAATTAGATAATGAAGCATTAATTTTTTATATCATCTGTTTTATATTATTTAGATTTTTTGATATTGCAAAACCATTTCCTGTAAATTTTTTTGATAAAAATTTTAAAAATAGTTTTGGTGTGATTATGGATGACGTATGTGCAGGATTTTATGTTGTTTTATCTTTAATTTGTTTTATGGTTTTAAGTAGTTATTTAATTTGATGGAATCTTTAATAAAACTCTTAACTAAAAAAAAACTTAAACTCTCAACTGCAGAATCTTGTACTGGCGGTTTGCTAGCAAGTTTAATTGCATCTGTAAATGGAGCCTCAAAAGTTTTTAATTTAGGCCTAATAACCTACTCAAATCAAGCAAAAATAAAAATTTTAAAAGTAAATAAAAATATTATAAGAAAATATGGCGCTGTAAGTAAAGAATGCTGTGCAGCAATGGTTATTAATTTATCAAAAATATCAAAAGCTAATATTAATGTTTCTATAACTGGTATTGCTGGGCCAAATGGGGGTACTAAACAAAAACCTGTAGGTTTAGTTTATATTGGGATAAAAAAAGGCAATAAAATTCAAATAAATAAGTGCTTATTTAGAAGCAGAAAAAGATTATCAATACAAAGGGCTACTGTTAAAAAAGCTTTAAAATTTATTATTAGTGTTGCTAAATAACTTCTCTGCTCTTTTCTGAAAAGCATCAGCTATTTTTTCTAAACCAAATTTAAATGAGAATACCATTAAAGAATTTAGAAATTTATTCTTAATTTCAAAATCAATATCAAAAGTAACTTCTGTCAAACCATCCTTTTTATCAGTAAATATCCAATTATTTGAAAGATGATTTAAAGGTCCATCAATATTTTTTACAAATATTGAATCTTCTTTTTCGTTAAAAGTAACATCACTTTTATAAGTGTCTTTAAATGGCCCTTTGCCAATAGTTAAGTCAGCAACTATTTTGGTCAAATCATCTTCCTTTTTATTTTCATAGACTTTTGCATTATAACAAAACGGGACGAATTCAGGATATTTTTCAATATCTAGAACTAAATTTATTAAATCTTTTTTTTTACATTCAATTAATCGCTTAACTGAAGCTTTTGGCATTAATGACTTTTTAATCTATTATGTTGAAGTTTGGCGAAGTCTTCATCTGCATGATATGAAGATCTTGTTAAAGGTGATGAAGATACTAACAAAAAACCTTTTGCTTTTGCGATATTACCCAATTCTTTAAATTCCTCAGGTTTATAATATCTATCTAGTGGAAAGTGTTTTACAGATGGTTGTAAATATTGTCCGATTGTTAAGAAATCTACATCAGCAGATTTTAAATCATCCATTACTTGTAAGATTTCATCTCTAGTTTCACCTAAACCAACCATTATTCCTGATTTTGTAAAAACATTCTTATTCATTTTTTTCGCATTTTTTAAAAGTTCAAGAGATGCAAAATATCTTGAGCCTGGTCTAACTTTTAAATAAAGACTAGGTACAGTTTCAATATTGTGATTAAAAACGTCAGGGTTAGCTTCTAACACTCTTTTGTAAGCATCACCTTTTCTTAAAAAATCAGGGGTTAAAACTTCAATAGTTGTGTTAGGATTGGTTTTTCTTGTCTGGTTTATAACTTGATAAAAATGGTTTGAACCACCATCATCTAGATCATCTCTATCAACTGAAGTGATTACCACATGTTTTAAATCTAATTTTTTAACGGCTTGAGATATTTTAATTGGTTCTAGTTCATCTAATTTATCTGGTTTACCAGTTTTTACATCACAAAAAGCACATGCCCTTGTACATGTATCACCCATTATCATAAAAGTTGCATGTCTTTTACTCCAACACTCAGTTATATTTGGACAATTCGCTTCCTGACAAACTGTTACAAGATTATTTTTATTTACAATTGTCTTTGTTAAAAAAAATTCTTTGCTATTATTAAGTCTGGATCTAATCCAATCAGGTTTTTTCTTAATTGGATTAATTGGATTTTTTATTTTTTCAGGGTGTCTAGGTTTAATTTTTTGCGTCATTTTTTTATAATATAAATTTTTTCGTTTTTTTTTCCAAATAAGAATCTTTCTCTAATTAATGTTTCAATGTAATCAAGGTCTAGATTGTCACTTAATAATGAATTCTTGAAATCCAAGTCATTAATTTGATTTATCAACAATAATTCCCTAGTTTTTAGATCATTTAAAATTTGTTTTTTTTCATAATAAGAAATTAGTCCTCTTTCACCTGATATAAGATTAAAGAAAAAATATACGATTAAAAAAGTTGATATTAATAAAAAGTAATTTTTTTTTAATCTTTGAAGCATTAATGAATCTTATTCATTTTAGCTTTTTTTCCAAGTTCTTCTTCTATCCGCAATAATTGATTATATTTAGCAACTCTCTCTGATCTTGCTAATGATCCTGTTTTTATTTGATTAGAATTAGTACCCACAGCAAGATCTGCAATAAAAGTATCTTCGCTATCTCCAGATCTATGAGAAATGATTGTTTTAAACCCTATAATTTGAGCAAAACGAATTACATCTAAGGTCTCTGAAACTGTACCGATTTGATTTAATTTAATTAAAATTGCGTTTGATGATAAATTTAAAAAACCTTTTTTAAGTCGCTCAAGATTAGTAACATAAAGATCATCACCTACAATCTGAACTTTTTTAATTGATTTCATTAACTTATTCCACGATATCCAATCATTTTCAGCAAATGGGTCTTCAATTGATTTAATCTTATATTTATAGATAATTTTTCTATATTCTTGAATAGATTTTTCAACAGAAATATAGCTTTTAGAATGAATGGAATATTTGTTTCTTTTATATAATTCATTTGCAGCCACATCTAAACAAATTGAAACATCTTTACCGTTTACAAAGCCTGACTTTCTAATAGCTGAAACAATTAAATCTAAAGCCTGATTATTATTACTAATCATCGGTGCAAATCCACCCTCGTCTCCAACAGATGTTGATAGTCCTTTATTCTTTATAATCTTGCTTAAATTTTTTATAACTAAAAAACAAATCCTTAAAGCATCAGAAAAATTTTTTGCACGATCTGGTCTGATCATAAATTCTTGAATTCTCAAACCATTATTAGCATGTGCTCCACCATTAATTATATTCATGAGTGGAAAGGGCAATTTATAGTTTTTTTTAATCAAAAAAGTTTTATATAATGGTTGTTTTCTAATTTTTGCTGAAAGTTTTTTTACAGCCATAGATACGGCTAGTATAGAATTTGCTCCTAACTTTGTTTTTTGTCTTGTACCATCTAGGTTAATCATTAAAGCATCTATTCTCTCTTGATTGTGAATATTTTGTCCTTTAAGTTTTTTTGAAATTCTTGAGTTGACTAAACTAATTGCATTAAGAACACTTTTTCCTAAGTATCTTTTGTTATTTTTATCTCTTTTTTCAAAAGCCTCATAAGTTCCTGTTGAAGCTCCTGAAGGACAAATTGCTATTGCACTTTTATTTTTTGTAAAAACCTCAGCTTCAATTGTTGGATTACCTCTGCTGTCGAAAACCTGTCTGGCTTTTACTTTTGTAATTTTACTCACTTATTTTTAATTAAACTATCAATATCAGTTAATTGTTTTAATAGACTCTCCAACTTATTCAATGGAACCATATTTGGACCATCAGAAGGAGCGTTATCAGGGTCTTGATGTGTTTCAATGAAAACTCCTGCTACCCCTACTGCAACAGCTGCTCTTGATAAATGTTCTACAAACTCTCTTTGTCCTCCACTTTTTTCACCAAGACCACCTGGTTGTTGAACTGAATGGGTAGCATCAAAAATAACTGGATAACCATTTTTTGCCATGATGGGTAATGCTCTCATATCTGAGACTAAAGTATTGTAACCAAAACTAGCACCTCTTTCAGTGACCAAAATATTTTTATTTCCAGAGTCTGAAATTTTTTTTGTTACATTGACCATATCCCACGGAGCTAAAAATTGACCTTTTTTAACATTAATGATTTTATTTGTTTTAGCTGCAGCTACTAACAGATCAGTTTGACGACATAAAAAAGCAGGTATTTGTAAAACATCTACATGTTTTGCAACAATCGAACATTGCTCGATATTATGTATGTCAGTTAAAATTGGAACATTGAGTTCTTTCTTTATTTTATCAAAAATTGGAAGAGACGTATCTAATCCAGCTCCTCTTTTGCCTTTAAGACTTGTTCTATTAGCTTTATCAAACGATGTTTTATAAATAAATCCTACTCCAAATTTCCTAGTAATATCTTGTATTTTCCCGGCCATATCCATTGCATGTTGCTCAGTTTCAAGCTGACATGGGCCTGCAATAATACATATTTTATTATCATTGGAGATTTCTATTTTATTACAATTAACTTTTATATTGCTCATTTGTGATTTTTTGATGCTTTAATGAATGAAGAGAATAAAGGATGAGGAGACAAAGGTCTAGATTTAAATTCTGGATGAAATTGAACACCTATAAACCATGGATGATTTTTAAGCTCAATTATTTCTGGCAATTTATTATCTGGTGACATTCCTGAAAAAATTAATCCTTTGTTTTCAAATTCACCTTTGAGGCTATTATTAACTTCATATCTATGTCTATGTCTTTCTCTTATGTTTCTAGATTTATATATTTTATTTATGGCAGAATTATTTCTCAATTTAGCCTCATATAATCCTAATCTCATTGTTCCACCTAAATTTTTATCTGTACCTATAATTATTTTTCCATTTTTGTCCCATTCATTAATTAAACCAATTACTGGATAGCATTTTTTATCCAATTCACTTGAACCAGCATTTTTAATTTTAAGTTTGTTTCGCGCAAACTCAACTATGGCCATTTGCATTCCAAAACAAATACCGAGAAATGGTATCTTTTTTTCCCTAGCGTATTTAATTGCTAAGATTTTTCCCTCTGTTCCTCTTTTACCGAAACCCCCTGGTATTAATAATCCTGACACATTTTTTAGTCTTGTTTTGATTTCACTATTTTTTAAGTTATCAGACTCTATTCTTATTAGATTTACTTTTACATTGTTTGCAATTCCACCATGAACTAAGGCTTCATCTAGAGATTTGTAAGCATCTTTTAAATTTACATATTTCCCGATTATCGCAATATTTACTGATTTTTTTGTATTTAAAACAATCTTAGTTATTTTTTTCCATGGATTTAAATTAGCTTTTTTTTTTGGTTTAAGTTTAAAGAATTTTAAAACTTGTTTATCAAGTTTTTGAGTATAAAAACTAATTGGTGCCTCATAAATGGTTCTTACATCTACCGTCTCAATAACGTTTTCAATTGGAACATTACAAAATAATGATATTTTTTTTCTTTGGTCCAATGGTATAGACTGTTGAGATCTACAAATAATAATATCTGGTTGAACACCTATACTTCTTAGTTCTTTTACTGAATGTTGAGTAGGTTTTGTCTTTATTTCATCTGATGATTTCAAAAACGGAACAAATGTTAAATGAATAAATAATGTTTTTGATCTACCATATTCATTTGAAAATTGTCTTATAGCTTCAACAAATGGTAAACTTTCAATATCTCCAACTGTTCCACCAATTTCACATATTACAAAATCTTCATTAGTAATATCTTTTTTTATAAATTCTTTTATTCGGTTTGTGATATGAGGTATAACTTGAACAGTTTTTCCAAGATATCCTCCCTTTCTTTCTTTTTTAATAACGTCACTATAAATGCGACCAGTTGTAATGTTATCTGATTGTTTAGATGAAATATTTGTAAATCTCTCATAATGACCTAGATCTAAATCAGTTTCAGCACCATCATCGGTGACGAAAACTTCTCCATGCTGAAATGGACTCATTGTTCCAGGATCTACATTCAAATACGGGTCCATTTTTCTTAACCTAACTTTATAGCCCTGTGATTTTAACAAATAGGCTAGTGATGCTGATGAAAGACCTTTTCCTAATGATGAGACCACGCCGCCAGTGACAAATATATATCGCGCCATGGAATTATCTTATAGCTAATAAAAAAGTAAATTAAAAGTATTAATTATTATTTTCTGGGATCGATGGTGTGTCTTCCTCAACTTGATCTAAAACTGAGCTAGACGGTGTCAAATCACCTCTAGAAACGATCGTTAGAGCTAAACTACATATGATAAATAAAGTTGCAACAACACCAGTTGCTTTTGTCATAAAATTTCCTGCAGTTTTAGAAAACATCATGTTTTCCTGTGAAACTCCGATTCCAAGTGCTCCACCCTCAGATTTTTGCATTAAAACTAATAAAACTAGAACTAAAGCAAGAATGATGTTCAGTACTAACAATATATTTTCCATGCAGTTTAATTATACGTTTTTTTGATTATATCAATGAATTTTTTGGGATCTTGAGAGGCTCCTCCTATTAGAAATCCATCAATATTTTTTATTAATTTTAATTCATTTATATTTTTTGGATTTACTGAACCCCCATATAAAACTTTTATATTTCGAACTTTTTTTTTTATAAAATTTATAGTGTTATACAAGTTATCTGCTTTAGGAATTAGACCTGTACCAATTGACCACACAGGTTCATAAGCAATTACAATATTTTTTCTTTTCTTAATTTTTTGTAAACCAAAATTAATCTGCTTAGATAAAATTTTTTTGGTAATTTTTTTTCTTTTTTGACCTAAGGTTTCACCTATACAAAAAATAACCTTTAAACCTGCTTGAGTTGCTGCTCTAATCTTGGCATTAATTAATTTATCCGTTTCACCAGAGTCGCGGTTTTCTGAATGTCCTAAAATAACATATTTGGCTCCAACATTTTTTAACATCGTAGGATTTACAGAACCAGTAGAAGGGCCATAAGTAAAACTTTCATGACAATTCTGAGCACCAACTTGAATTTTGGAATTTATAACTTTTTTAGACATTGGACGAATTAATGTACTGGGCGGGCAATAAATAATTTTAATTTTTTTTGATTTTTTAAAAGTTTTTAGAAATTTGATTACTTTTTTAAGTGAATTCAATGTACTCAATCCACCAAACATTTTCCAATTAGCAATAAAATACATATATTTATTTGTCTTATACTAAAATTTAATCTATAGGTTTGCTTTTTATAGATCAATAAATTTATATAGTTATGATTGGAACTTTTAGAAATTTTGCCAAAACAAAGTTTGCTGGCATATTAGTTTTTATAATGATTATTCCTTTTGTATTTTGGGGTATGGGGAGCATGTTCAGTAGCGGAAATACAAATTCAATTGTAAAAATAAATGAGACTAATATTTCTACAGAAGAATTTATTGATTACTTAAATAAATCTGGAATTCCTCAGGACACAATAAGAGAGAATTTAAATGATAATATTATTGAAGAATTATTATCTGGACTGATTTCGACAAAAATTTTAGATTTAGAAATTGAGGAGTACAATTTAATTATTTCAAAAGAAACATTACTCAAATTGATAAAACAAAATAAAAATTTTCTAGACGAACAAGGAAGTTTTCAAAGAATTAAATATGAAAAATTTTTACTTGAAAATAATCAATCTGCACCTCAGTTTGAATTACGACTAAAAAATCGTGAATTACAAAAAAACTTATTCAGTTTTGTGGGTTCTGGAACTGTTTCTCCAAAATTTTTGGTAAAAAAACTTTATCAAGATGAAAATAGAAAATTAGAAATAGAGTATATAAATTTAAATCAATTTTATAAAAAAAAAGATAGTTTTACAGATAACGATATAAAAAAATTTTTAGATAAAAATAAGAGTGATTTAAAAGTAGAATATATTGATTTTGATTATTCTATAATAAATCCCAAAAATTTAGTTGGTGTAGATGAATTTAATCAGACCTTTTTTGATAAAATTGACCAAATAGAAATTGATATTTCGAATGAACTTCCTTTCGAAAACATCGTTACAAACTTTAATTTAGATTCTAAGAAAATCAAAGATTTCAGATTTACTTATGATAAGAGCGATATAGAAAAAAAGATATTTGAAGCAAGAAATAATGAGTTTGATATCATTGAATTTAAAGATAATTATATTCTTTACAAAATAATAAAATCAGAACAACGTTCTCCTAACATAAATGATCCAGTCCTCCGAGAAGAGATCTTGGGACTTATGTTTGAAAAAAATAAGTATGAATATAATAAAAATTTAATAAAGAAAATTGATGAAAAAAATTTCAACAATGAAAATTTTGTAGAAATGGGAAATAACAAGATTGAAAATTTATTATTAAATTCTATCAAAGATAACAACAAATTTGATATTAAAGCTGTTGAACTTCTTTACTCATTACCCATGAATTCTTTTACTCTAATAAATGATGAGATGAGCAATATTTATTTAGCTAAAATAAAAAACTTTCAAAATCAGAAATTGGAAAATGATGATAAGATAAATGAATATACGAATAAACAAAATTCAAATCTAAAAAATAATATGTTAAAATCATATGATCTATATCTAAACAGCAGATATGATGTTAATTTAAATCAAAAAACAATAGAACGAGTTAAAAATTTCTTTCAATGAACATAAATCGAAGCTTCAAAGATTTTAAGTTTCGACATAGAAGCAATAAAAATCAAATCATATATATTTCAAAAAAAATTCAAGATGATGAGGAGATTTTAAATTTAATAGATAATTTTTTAAGTGAAAAAAATAGCTTTATATTTGAGTCGGTAGAGAAAGGAAAAATCAAAGGAAGATATACTATATTTGGTAAAAATCCTGACAAGATATGGGAATTCAGAAATAGAATTTCTTATTTAATTCGAAATAAAAAGAAAATTAAACTTAAAGATAAACCTGAAAATTTGATTGAGAAAATTATTGAAGAATTTAAATTTGAAACTCCCAAAAATTTACCAAAACTTTGTTCTTTAATTTCAGGATATTTTTCATATGATTCTATAAGATATATAGAGAAAATCCCCAATAATTGTAAGGATGATCTAAATATTCCTGATGTAAGACTTCTGCGACCAAGAACACTCGTCATTCACGATAATTTAAAAAAAGAGATTTTTTATATTAGAAATATCTATAAAGACGAAAAGATTAAAGATTATCAAAAAAAATATGATGAGGTAAGGTCAGATCTTTTTAGATTGCTAATTCAATCATCGATTAAGAATATAAATAATAAGTCACAATCAAAATCAAAAAATATTAAAGTTAAATCGAATACCTCAAAAAATAGATTTTTACGAATGGTTGATAAAGCAAAAAAATATATAAAAGTGGGAGATATATTTCAGGTAGTTTTAAGTCAAAGATTTGAAGCTAAATTAACAAAAAAACCAATTGATATTTATAAAAAACTTAGAGTAACTAACCCATCGCCTTTCATGTTTTATTTCAATTTTAGTGACTTTCAAATTATTGGTGCAAGCCCTGAAATACTAGTGAGACTAAGGGATAATAAAATTACTGTAAGACCAATCGCTGGGACAAGACCAAGAGGCGAAACTTTGAAAGAGGATCGTTTTTATGAAAAAGATCTACTTAATGATAAAAAGGAACTTTCAGAGCACTTAATGTTATTAGATTTAGGAAGAAATGATGCCGGTAAAGTTTCAAGGATTAATACAGTAAAAGTTACTGAAAGCTTTATTATTGAGAGATATTCTCATGTAATGCACATAGTTTCAAACGTCATCGGTGAATATAATAATAAATTTTCAAAGTTTAAATCACTTCTAGCTGGTTTTCCTGCAGGAACTGTTTCAGGAGCACCAAAAATAAGAGCTATGGAAATTATTGACGAATTAGAGACAACTAAAAGAAAAGTTTATGCTGGTGGTATTGGCTATTTTTCAGCAAACGGAGAGTTTGATACATGCATAGCTTTAAGAACAGCTGTGGCTAAAAAAGACAAATTTTATGTTCAAGCTGGTGCTGGAATTGTTGCAGATAGCAAACCTTTAAAGGAGTATGAGGAAACTGTAAATAAAGCAAAAGCTTTAATTAATGCTTTAAAATGAAAAAAATAATTCTTATAGATAACTACGATAGTTTTACTTTTAATCTTTATCATTACTTATCTTCATTAAAAGTTAAGGTTGATGTAATACGAAATGATAAGATTACATCTAATGAGATATTAAAAAGAAAATATAATAAAATCGTAATCTCACCAGGCCCAGGTAATCCTGATCAATCAGGTAATTGTTTAAAAATAGTAAAATCTTTATATAAAAAAATTCCTATTCTTGGTGTCTGTCTTGGTCACCAAATTATAGGACAGGTATTTGGCTCTAAAATTATTCAAGCTAAAAAGCTAATGCATGGTAAAACAAGTAAAATTATTTCAAAAAAGTTGGGAATTTTAAAAAATCTTCCAAAATCATTTGAGGCAACGCGGTATCACAGCTTAATTATTGATAAAAAAACACTATCAAGTCATCTTGAAATCACAGCTGAGAGCAAAGATGGTTTAGTTATGGGTGTTCAGCATAAGAAATATGCTGTCCATGGAGTGCAATTTCACCCTGAAAGTATTAAAACTAAATTAGGTATTAAAATTTTAAAAAATTTTATTAGAATTTAAAATTAATGAAACAATTCATAGATAAAATTAGAGATAAGGAAGACCTCTCTTTTGAGGAAAGTAAGACAGCTTTTGAATTATTAATGGAGGGTAAGGCAAATGAACAGGAAATATTTGATTTTTTAACACTTTTATCCGCTAAAGGTGAAGTATCAAATGAGATTGCAGGAGGTGTTTACGTTCTTAGAAATAAATCAAAAAGAGTTAATGTGCAAAATTGTGTCGATACATGTGGTACTGGTGGTGATGGAATGAACACACTCAATATTTCAACAGCTTCCGCATTATTACTTGCGAGTATGGGTGTTAAAATAGCAAAACATGGAAATAAAGCAGTATCTTCTAAATGTGGATCTGGCGATGTTTTAGAGGCCTTAAATATAGAAATTAATTTAGAACCAAATGATATTGAGTCACAAATTGAAAAAAATAATTTTGGTTTTATGTTTGCGCCAAATTACCATAGTGCAATGAAATATGTTGGACCTACAAGAAAAAAAATTGGGAAAAGAACAATTTTTAATATGATTGGTCCTTTAAGTAGTCCAGCTCTAGTAAAAAAACAAGTTGTTGGTGTCTTTGAAAAAAAATTACTAAAAATTTTCGCTAACGCTTTAAAAAACTTAGATATCAAATTTGCATGGATCGTTAATAGTGAAGACGGTTTAGATGAAATTTCACCCTACGCTAAAACAAATGTTATTCAATTAAAAAACAACGTTATATCGGAAATCGTCATCGATCCAAAAGAATTAAATATAAATGCAGATAAATTTGAAAATCTTGTTGGTGATGATGCAAAATTTAATGCTAGTAAAATGATTGAAATATTTAAAGGTGAAGATAATGATTTTTCTAAAGCAGTATGTTTAAATGCTGCAGCAGGATTGATTGTTAATGAAACACATGAAGATTTTACCGAAGCGTATAAAAAAGCAAGAGAGCATATTTTATCAAACGAAGTTATCAAACATTTAGAGACAATTCAAAATGCCTGAAAATATTCTCGAAAAAATAATTAAAAAGAAAATAGAAAAAATAGAAAATTCTAAAAAAAATATTTCGATAAGCTCATTAAATGAATTAATAGAGAAAAATAAAATGTTTATTAATTTTAAAGAAAATATTGAAAAAAATATAAAGGAAAATAAATTTTCAATTATTGCTGAGATCAAAAAAGCTAGTCCTTCTGCAGGTATAATCATAAATGATTATGACCCTGTAAAAATAGCTAGTATATATAATGATAATAAAGCTACTTGTTTGTCTGTTTTGACCGAAGAAAAATTTTTTTTAGGTGATTTGAGACATATAAGTGAAATTAAACAGAATATTAATTTACCAATTCTTTGTAAGGACTTTTTTGTGGATAAATTTCAAATTCCATTAGCAAAGAGTTATGGAGCAGATGCAATATTAATTATATTAGCTGGTGTAAGTGAAAGCCTTGCAAATGAGTTATATGAGGAAGCTTTAAAATTAAATATGTCCGTAATAGTTGAGGTGCATACAGTTGAGGAAGCAAAACAAGCTTTAAAATTTGAAGATGCATTAATTGGTATCAATAATAGGAACTTAAAAACTCTTAAAACTGATATAAATACAACTTTTGATATTCATGATGTTTTGGTTAATCATAAAGGTCCATTAATTTCTGAAAGTGGAATAAAAACAAAAGATGAACTATTAGAACTCTCAAATAAAACATCTATTAAAACTTTTCTAATTGGTGAATCACTTTTAAAAAATTTGGAAAATAATTCTATTTTCTCAGTTCTTTAGTCAAATAGTTCCCATTTTTATTGAGTTTTTTACTATTGTGAATTGAAAAGAACTTTTGTAGAACAGATTCTGTACGATATTTGTTCTTATGCTAACAAGAAAACAAAAAAACCTGCTTTTATTTATCAACAAGAAGTTGAGAAGCTCTGGTGTTTCTCCATCTTATGAGGAGATGAAAGCTTCTTTAAACCTTAAATCTAAGTCTGGAATTCATAGACTTATAAGTGCATTAGAAGAGAGAGGTTTTATTAAAAGACTTGCTCATAAAGCAAGAGCATTAGAAGTAATTAAATTACCAGAAACGGCCTCTGCAAATGACATTTATAATAGTTTTTCACCAAGTGTTATTAGAGGTGGTTTAGATGAGGAAAATTTATCATCAGATGATGCTGAAGTACCAGTTTTAGGAAAAATTGCTGCTGGAACACCTGTGGAAGCTATTCAAAATGAGGTTTCAAGAATACCTTTACCAAGTAATTTAGAGAAAAATGGAGATTATTTTGGTTTAAAAGTTCAAGGGGACTCGATGATTGAAGCTGGAATTCATGAAGGTGATACTGTGATTATTAAAAGAACAGATACAGCTGATAATGGAAAAATTGTTGTTGCTCTAATTGATGAGCATGAAGCAATGTTAAAAAGAATTAGAAAAAAAGGTAAAGTTGTTGCTTTAGAAAGTGCCAACAAAAATTATGAAACTAAAATATTTGGACCTGATAGAGTAAAAGTTCAGGGTGTATTAGTATCTTTATATAGAAACTTCTAAAAAAATAGTCTAAACCATTTTAATGAAAAAAGTAGCAACTAGATTTGCTCCCTCACCTACTGGTGCATTGCATATTGGTGGTGTTAGAACGGCTTTATTTAATTGGTTATACTCCAAAAATCATAATGGCAAATTTTATTTAAGGGTGGAAGATACAGATAAAGAAAGATCTAAAGATGAATTCAAAGATCAAATAATACAATCGCTTAAATGGATCGGTATCAACTATGATGGGGAAGAATATATTCAATCAAAAAAATTAGATGATCACATTAAAGTTGCAAATGAGCTTCTTAAAAATGGTCATGCGTATAAATGTTATTGTTCAAGTGAAGAAATAGAAGAACAAAAAAAAAGAGCAAGGCAAAAAAAGACTCCTTATATTTACGATAGAAAATGGAGAGATAAAAAAGAGTCTGATGCTCCCAAAGATATTAAACCTGTCATAAGATTTAAAAGTAAGATTGATGGAACATCAGTATTGAAAGATTTGGTTCAAGGTGATGTCGAAATAGAAAATAATACTATTGAAGATTTTATTATCTTAAGAAATGATGGGACTCCTACATATAATTTATCAGCCTCCGTAGACGATCATCAAATGAATATGACACATATTATAAGAGGTGACGATCATAAAATAAACACCTTTAAACAAATACAAATTTATCAAGCCATGAAATGGGAGTTACCTTCATTTGCCCATATTCCTTTAATACATACAATTGAGGGAAAGAAATTATCAAAGAGAGATAAAGCATCTACATTAGATGATTATTCTAAAATTGGTATTATGCCAGATGCCCTTCGAAATTATCTTTTAAGATTGGGTTGGTCTTACAAAGATAAAGAAATATTTACATTAGATGAAAGTATAAAATTTTTTAATTTAGATGGGATTGGCAAATCTCCATCTAAACTTGATATGAGTAGAATTTTGTCAATGAATGAGCACTATATTAAGAATATTGATGAGAATGACTTATTCAATCAATTAACTGAATATTGCAAATTATATAAAAGTGAAATTCAATCAGATAAAAAAGATAAGCTAAAAAAATCACTCACATTTCTTAAGAATAAAGCTAAAACTCTAGAAGATATATTTAATAATGCTCAATATATTTTATTAGATAAAATTAATTTTAATCCAGAAGATAAAAAATTGATTGACGATAATGCAAAAAAGATAATTTCAGATTTCATTAATCAATTTAAAAAAATTGAACGACCTTCTAGAGAAGTTTTAGAACCAATAATTGAAAATTTGATAAAATCACATAAAACAAATTTCAAGGGAGTCGGTCAACCACTCAGAATATTATTAACAGGATCGAAATTTGGTCCAGGCATTTACGATATTATTCAATCTTTAGATAAAGATGACGTAATTAATAGATTAGAATTAAGTTAAAAAGGTTTACTTGCTTTAATGGCAAGTTCATTTTCTAAGTTACCACTATTTCTATATAGCCTTCTCAAAGAGGTAGATATATACCAACTATCAATAAGATTTAAATCAAAACCTATTTCTAGTTTAATAGAATTATTATAGTTTTCTCTTATTTGATGATTATATTTTGTATTGAGATCAGATACATACCATGCATTTACGTTTGAAAGAGGAGAAAAATTTTCGAAAACTTCCACTCTTCCATATGGTAAAAAATGGCCTCTATTAATTTTCTTTTTATATTTTAAAAGACTACCAAAAGAAAAAGATCTATGTTGCAATTTTTGTTCTTCAAATTTAAGTGCTTGTATATTTCCAGATTCCGTAAAACCTTCCAAAAATGAAAAACCAAAATCACCCCTTCCAAATAACAATGAAGTAAATTTATTCTTATTAGTTAGTTTATTAAATTTAATTGATCCAAAAAATTGATTGATATCTCTTTTTCCTGTCAATGAATTTGAAGTATTAGCTTCCTCAATTCTAATAAGACTATTACTGATGCGTCCATAACCTACCAGACCATCAATAAAAAAAGAATGACTTTGATATGTGCTAGAATAAGCTGTTATGCTAGTCGAATTAGATTTTATTTCTGTACCAGACTTACCAATATCGGTATTTTCATATTCTTTTCTCAAAGCAAAACCAACGAGTTTATTTTCATCTATTATTTTGTCCATACCAATCGTTAAGGCATTTGAGTCAAAATCTTCTTTTTTTTTATTAACTCTAGCTTTAATTTTTCCTTTTTTAAAATAGCCAGAGCTCCAAATTTTCCACTCTTGGGGTAACAATCCAAATTCATTTCTTAAATAATTGGAAAGAGGAAGTTCGTTTATAAATTTGTTAATATTTTTTTCAGAAATTAATTGTTTCTTCTCGATACTGCCCTTTAAAAGATACAAGTCTAATAATTTTGCGTATGGATATGTGTTTTCTTCCAAATCTATACTTATTCCAACATCATCAAATTTAATATTATCATTTTTTTTTGTCGTTCTATGCCATTCTATTCTCTCCAAGACAGCATTAGTAGAATTATAAATGAATCTTTTCGCACCTTCTGATTGTCCCTCTACGATACCAACTAATTCTTTATCATCAAAAGCAGTATATGTACCGCTTGATTCTGTAGATGTTATTGAAATTGTTGCTGTGCCTTGGACTGTAGCGGTTCCACCCATACCACCATACTCAATAATATATGCATCAACGTTTGTATTATTTATTATATAATCATTCCAACTCCCTTTTCTAACTCCAGTACCATACACATGCATATAATCTTCTTGTGTTCCATTATATTGATTAGGTTCTCCAAAATCCCAATTTAAATAACTTTGTTCTGTACATACGACACCGTTGATTGGACTTTCCTCACCTGTTCCACCAGTACCAAATTTTTGACAAGTATAAGTTTGACCAGCTTCAGGCCCATCCATCCATCTCCAAACTCTTTCAGTTCCACTATCAGATCCCCCAGTCCAAGCATTTACAGAAACTTTATTTGCCACAAAGTCATTTTCCTGTGCAGTTGTAATATTTACTAGATAACCAGTTAATCCATTAAATTTTTGTGCTTCACTTTTTGCTGCAGCTCTAGCATCATCCCATCTAATATCTGTTGCAGAAACAGCTCTGTAATAATGACCGTTTTCAGAATTATAGGCAGCACCAGTAGGTGTTGCAGAAGCAGTAATAGAAACACTAGAGGTACTTCCATCTCCTTTAAATGAAAGGGTTGCTAATGCTGCATTTACCTCACTTTGTGTACCCTCAAAACCAATTTCAGATCTATTATCATCTGCACAATTGCTAGGTTCAGAGTTTGAGTCTGCTGTATACCCACAATATCCATTGATTTGTTCAAGTCCAGAGACCGTTGTGATTTTCACGAACCCTGCTGTGGCTCTTATTGTAATAAGTACATCGGTTGAAAAACCACTAACAGATGGAGTGGTACCTGTTTCAGATAGCAGAACAAAATCAGATGTATTAGTTGTTAATGATGAAGGAAAAGTAAAACTTGCTGAAAAAACAGTGTTTGAATTAAAAAAAAATATTAAAAAAAGATATACTAGGTTGAATTTAAGTTTAATCATCTTCATAAAAAAATAATTAAACTTAAAAAAAATTTTATTTCAAGAAAATTAAGATAGATATTTCTGTAAAATTAATGAGGCTTCCATAGATGACGAAGTTTTAGACTTAATTTCATCTAAGGTATTATTTACTTCATTAATTTGTTTTTTCATTAAATCTGGATTTTTTAGAAAATAAACAACAGATCTAAAAATTTCTTTTGCATTACATTCTTTTTGAATTAATTCAGGAATAACTTCTTTTTGATTTATAATGTTAATTATATTTGCAAATTTTGTTTTAACTAAAAATTTTACGATTAAAAAATTTATGAAATTCATTTTATAGATGATAATCGATGGTATCTTTAAATTACATATTTCCAAAGAAACTGTTCCAGATTTTGCTACAGCAAATGTAGAGTTTGATAATATCTGAGTTTTAATTTTTTCATCAGATATGACTTCAACATTACTAAAATCCTTTTTTTTTATCTCGTTTTTTATTAAATCTTTACTTTGATTAGTTGCATGAAAAACAAAATCATATTTATTAAATTTTTCATTCATTAATTTAATAAAATCTATTAAGATTGGTAAAAGAATGTTCGTTTCAGATGCACGGCTTCCAGCGAATAAAGATATAATTTTTTTATTGTCATCAATCATACTTGATAGATCTGTTTTTACATTCTCTTTACTTTCAAGTAATGGATGACCAACAAAAGTATTTTTAATATTTTCTTTATCAAAGTATTTCTTTTCAAAATTGAATAGTAATAAAACATGGTCTAAAAACTTTTTAAAATTCTTAACCCTACCCTCTCTCCATACCCATACTTGTGGTGCAACATAATGTATTGTTTTAATATTAGGATTGATACTTTTTACTTTTTCAGCAACTCTTAAGGTAAAATCTGGGCTATCTACACTAAAAAGAATATCAGGATTAAATTCAATTATTTTATTTACGGTTTTGTTAATCTTATTTCTGATTTTAAATAAATTTAGAATAACACTGGTAAAACCAATATAAGTTATTTCTTTAAGATCATATATTGATTTGATGCCAAGTTTATTTAAATGAGAACCCCCGACGCTTAAATATTCTATATTTGAATGACTCTGTTGAAGCTTTGTAATTACAGTTGATGCTAATTTATCTCCTGAAGGTTCACCTGTTAATATAAAAATTTTTTTCATTTTGCTGTAATAAACATCTTATTTTTATTAGCAAAACTAATGCATTTATTTATGTCTAAAAATACATGTTGTTCACTTTTTACAACAATGCCTTTTAATCCAGCTGTCTTACTTTGTTTTAACGTTTTTAAACCAATGGTAGGTAAGTCAACTCTAAGATCCTGTTTCTTTTTTGGAAACTTAACTAAAACACCATGGTTTCGAAATTTTTTGCTTTTGCTTTTTTCGAGCATTTTTTTAGTTCCACCTTTTCCCTCAATAGAAATTACTTTTTTATTTCTGACTACTACAGCTTGGCTGTAATTATATTCTTTTAAATTATTTAGCGTTTTAATAGCTTTCTTAATATCTAATTGATCAGTATTATTCGGTTTAATCTTTGAATAATTCCCCTTTTTAAGTGTAAGTTCTGGATTAAATTTAAGAGAATTTTCTGTTTTTATATTATTTTGAGCTAATATCTTTATAATTTCTTTCAAAATTGCAGCATCACCAAGCTTCGATGCTTTAATAATTCTTGGAATATAATAAATCCCTTTAAAATCTAGTTTTAATTTTGAAAAGTTTGGTTTGTTAACTTTTCCTGCAAATAAGACTCTTTTACAGCTATTTTCCTTAAGAATATTAATTATTTTACCAAATTGACCTATAGAAACTGAATAAGATTTACTCTCTTTTTTAAATCTTTTTGATTTAGATAAATCTATTATTAAGTACTTTATTTTTCTTTTCTTTATTGTTTTAAGTATTTTATTTGGAAAATCTGTATCACCAAAAATTAATCCTATCATCTTATGAAAATGGAGTGCAAATAGATCTTTTTTTATCCTTAGTAATAAATTCTATTACCTCTTTAACTAATGGATTTTCCTGAAATGAGCCATTTAATTTACTAATATTTTCATTAATATTTTTGGTAGCAAAAATCTCCTTATAGGCTTCGCTCAACCCTAAAATATCCTTATTTTCAAATTTAGCTCTTCTCAAACCTATTAAATTCAATCCTTGTAATGAATTTCTATTTCCTGTTGATAACCCATACGGAATAACGTCGTTTAGCACTCCAGTCATTCCTCCAATCATTGCCATTTTGCCAATTCTTGTAAATTGTTGAACAGCAGAGTTTCCGCCTATCACTACATTATCTTCAATAATTGCGTGACCACCTAAAGGCACATTGTTTGCTATAATTACATTATTACCGACCTGACAATCATGGGCTATGTGAGATGAAATCATAAATAAACAATTATTTCCAATTACAGTCTTGCCTCCGCCACCAATTGTTCCTGGATTTATTGTTACATACTCTCTTATTTTATTATTGTCTCCAATAACTAAATTTGTTTCTTCACCATTATATTTTAAATCTTGTGGATCATTAATTGAGACAAATGGATAAATCTTATTTCCTTTTCCGATTTTAGTATTTCCAGTAATGCTTACATGTGATTGGATCTCTGTATTCTCTCCGATCTCTACATTAGGACCTATTATGGTGTATGGACCAATTTTAACATTAGAGTGAACTTTTGCACTTTTGTTTATTATAGCTGTTTTATCTATCATTTATTTTCCCTAATAAAATTTTTTAAGTCTTTAGCTGGATAACCCATTACTTTAGAATTATCTGGAATATTCTTTATAACCCCACTACCACCACCAATTTGCACATTATTACCTATCTTAAGATGTCCAGAAATGCCTGCCTGACCTCCAATCATAACATTATTGCCTAAAGTCGAACTTCCAGCAAAACCTACTTGTCCAGCAATAATACAATTCTCACCAATTTTAACGTTGTGAGCTATATGTATTTGATTGTCTAAATAAGTATTTTTTCCTATAATTGTATTTGAAAGAGAACCTCTGTCTATTGTGGATCCACAACCTATTTCTACATTATCCTCAATTATTACAATGCCTATTTGGGGATATCTAAAATTAGCATCTTTATCTGGAAAAAAACCAAATCCTTTTTTTCCAACTACACATCCATCTAGAATGTGAACGTTATTTTTAATTAGTGTATTTCTAATAATTACGTTTGATCCTATAGAGCAATTATCACCTATATTTACGTTTTTTTCTATGATTGAATTATGACCAATTAAACAATTTGTACCAATTTTTACATTTTCGCCAATAAGAACATTTTTTCCATATTTGATCTTATCTTTAAATTCTGTCTCAGTTATATTTCTTACGGTGTTGTCATAATCATCAGTAATAGAGTCCGGGTAGAAAATTTTTGTTATTTGAGCAGTATGTAATAAAACTTTTTCAGTAATTATAGCCTTACAGTTATTTGGTAAAAATGATTGAAAATTTTCAGTAGTTAGACAATAAGAAGCCTTGGTTTTTTTTGCCAAATCAGTGTATTTTTTTGAATGTAGAAAAGTTATTTCACTTTTTTCAGATGAGTTAAGATCTTTAATATCTGTGATTTTATCATCAGGTAATTTGTCATTCTTTAAGTTAATATGCTTTAGTAAAAAATTTATATCATGAGGACCAGTATTTTTAAAAAAAGGATTAATCATTTATAAGTTTAATATCAAAACTTATTTTAAAAGCTTATCAAGATTTATTGCTAATTATTTCCTATCAACAATTGTAGCTGACCATTGTGCATCCGACATTTTTTTGCCCTCTACAAACGCTTCACCCTTATATTTCCAGACTCTTCCATGTGATCGTATTGCCTCAATTTTTAATTCTAATCTACAATCAGGAATTACTGGGTTTCTAAATCTTGCTTTTTCAACACTCATTAAAAAAACAAGTTTATTATCATACTCTTTTTTATCTATACCGTGCGCTGTAAGAGCTGCAGCAGCTTGACCGAAAGCTTCAACAATTAAGACACCTGGTAAAACAGGATTTCCTGGAAAATGTCCATCCACATAAAAAGAATCTTTTTTAACATTCATAATCGCAGTAGCAGAATGAAGATGTTTTATATCAATAAGCTCATCAATTAATAACATTGGTTCTCTATGAGGTAATAATGAAATAATATCTTTTTTAGTTAATTTATCTTTGTTCATTTCTATTATTCTTATTCAAATTTAATCTTTTTATATTTATCATCAAATAATTTCAATATATCTTGCGTAATATTAAGTTTATCATCACCAAAAATAATTTTG